>JBGAJT010000060.1:0-14169 GCA_044224785.1 Candidatus Nanopelagicales bacterium
CGATACAAGCGCGCTCGCCCTGCTTCGCGACGGCCTCGGCCTCACCGGCCGAGGCGAGGGCCACGCCGCGATCGCGACCGCTCTCGTCGTACGCCGCAAGGCCCGCGCAGCACGACGAGGGTCCGGGCGGTTCGTCCGGGCCCTCGTGCGTCGTGGCTCGGCGCTCAGCCGAGCACCACCTCCGCGCGGCGGTTCTCGGCGCGGCCGGCTGCGGTGGCGTTGCTGGCCGCGGGGTGCGTCGCACCCTCGGCCACCTTCACCACCCGCAGCGTCCTGCCGTGCGCCGTGACGTACGCGGTGAGGTACGCCGCGACCGCGTTGGCGCGCATGGCCGACAGGCGCATCTGGACCGGCGTGCGGGTCGCACGGCCCTGGGTGGCCGTGTAGCCGTGCACGGTGACCCGGGTGACTCCGGCCGCGAGCAGCTGTGCCGCCAGGGCTCGCAGCTGGGCTGCCGACGTGGGGGTGAACCGCGGCGAGTCGCCGACGAAGTGCACGCGGCCGAGGTTCACCGGTGCGCTGGCCCACACCGCGCGGGCGGCAGTGCCGACCGTGCCGTCGTGACCGGTCGCGGTCACGGTGACGATGCTGGCCGGGCCGAGCACGCGCGGCACGAGGCAGGTGGTCGAGATCGCGGTGCATACGGAGGTGCCGCCGACCTTGACGACGTAGCCGGTGGCTCCGGCGCCCGCGGTCCACGTGACCCTCGAGGCCGTCGCCGACACGATCCGGTAGGTCGCGCGCGACGCCGGGTCGGGGTTCACGAGCACCGTCGCGTCGACCTCGACGGGGTCGCCGCCGTCGGTGACCAGCAGCGGCTGCACGATGCTCCCGCTGAAGCCGCGGACGGTGGTGACGGTGACCGTCAGCCCGTCCACGTCGACACCGGCGACGCCGTCGGCCAGGTCGCCGGCCGCGATCTGCGCGTCGTCGGAGACCATCGACACCTCGAAGGTGGCGGTGGCACCGGTGACGACCGCGTCCGGCGTCGTGATCTGCGGACGGGTCGGTGCCGGCGGCTCGGCGTCCGTGGTGGCGTAGGCGAGCGCCTGGTCGGACGAGTTCTCGTCGAGGTCCCGCGCGACGATGGCGAACTCGTAGTCGGTATCAGGGTCGAGGCCCTCGAGGGTGAGACTCGTGCCGTCCGTGCAGTCGGCCCACGTCCAGTCTCCCAGGCCGTTCGCGCGGTAGGACACGTCGTAGCAGTCGGGCCCGGCGCCCGGGAACTCCGACGCGGTCCAGCTGAGGTCGACCCTGGTGCTGCCGGCGGCCTCGGCCGTGAAGTCGCCCGGGACCGTGGGAACGCTGGGGTCGGTCGTTGCATACGCGCGTAGCGAGCCGGACAGGTTCGTACCGTCGGTCGACTTCACCGTGATCGTGTATTCGGTCGCGGGGACGAGATCCTCGATCGTGTACTCGGTGCCGGTGATGCGTGCCGAGTGCTGCCAGCCGCTGCCCGACGTCCAGTAGACGTAGTAGCCGAGCAGGTCGAAGGTGCCGGGATCGGGCTCGGCCCAGGCCACGTCGATAGTTGTCGTGCCGGTGGCCGTGACCTCGATGTCGCCCATGACCCACGCGGTCGGCGTGCCGATGGTGATGTGCACTGTCGCGGTCTGACCGGAGAGGTCGTTGCGGTAGGTAAACGAGTCCTCGGTCGCGTCCGCGTCGGTGACGGCGTAGTCAAACCTGCCGTTGTTCCAGGTCGCCTGTCCGGCCGTGGGGTCGTCGACGACGGTGGCCGTCGTGGGATCCCCGGGGTCGTTGGCGAGCACATCGAACCGCCAGGTGCGCTGCGTGTACGCGATCGCCTCGTCGTCGACGGGCGCGTTCGGGTCGCTGGCGGGCACGTGTACCGTGCCGTAGCCGCGAACGCCGCTCAGCGCCACGTCGAGGGCGGAGACGCCAAACGAGTAGTCGGTGCTGGGCGTCAGTGTCATGGACATGTGACAGGTGCTCGCTGATGCATCGAGCGAGCCCTCGGTGCAGGTGGCGTCGTTCCATGTCTCCACCGTCCACGGCGCATCACCAGCCCCGAAGATGACGTCGTAGCCGGTGATGGATGCACGAGTCACCGCCCCGGTCCAGGCGATGACAGCAATCGGATCACCGCCGCTCCAGTCAACAACCACGCTCACGGTCGGTGCGACCGGCGTGACTGCGGCCTGCGCCGTTCCGGGGAGGGCGACGAACCCCACCACCGAGAGCGCGAGCGCGGACGTGGCGGCGATCGTGCGGGTCGCGAGACCGGACAGGTGCATCGCATCCTCCTGGACACGGACGTGCGGCGCGTCCTGGTGGCGCGTCGCCGACCTCCGTGCCTTCGGGATCGCGGGAGCCGAGTCTTGAGCCGGGCCGCGGGAGCGATCCCGGATCGAGAGGTGAACAAGCGCACACCGTGCGGATTGCGACCTCGGCGGCCGCCGACGCGACGCGCGGAGGACCGCCGGAGCGCGGATAGGCTGGCCTCATGAGCCTGCGCCTGCACGACACCGCCACGAGGTCGGTCCGCGACTTCGTCCCCCTCGAGCCGGGGCAGGCCTCCCTCTACCTCTGCGGCGCCACCGTGCAGGCCGCCCCGCACGTCGGTCACATCCGCTCGGGCGTGAACTTCGACGTCCTGGCACGCTGGCTGCGGGCCGGCGGCTACGAGGTCGTCTTCTGCCGCAACGTCACCGACATCGACGACAAGATCATCGCCAAGGGAGACGCGGAGGACCGCCCGTGGTGGTCGGTCGCGTCCGAGTTCGAGCGCGAGTTCACCTGGGCCTACGACGTCCTCGGGTGCACCCGGCCGACCGTCGAGCCGCGCGCCACCGGTCACGTGACCGAGATGGTCGAGCTCATGGAGGAGCTCATCGAGGCCGGCCACGCCTACGCCGTGGGCGGCGACGTCTACTTCGACGTGCGCTCCTTCCCCGAGTACGGAGCCCTCTCGGGCCAGCGGCCCGACGAGATGCAGGCGGCCGGCGACTCGATCGGCGACGACCGCAAGCGCGACCCGCGCGACTTCGCGCTGTGGAAGTCGGCCAAGGAGGGCGAGCCGTCGTGGCCGACCCCCTGGGGCCGCGGCCGCCCGGGCTGGCACCTCGAGTGCTCCGCGATGGCGGGCAAGTACCTCGGTCCGGCGTTCGACATCCACGGCGGCGGACTCGACCTGATCTTCCCGCACCACGAGAACGAGATCGCCCAGAGCAGGGCTGCGGGCCGCGCGTTCGCGTCGTACTGGCTGCACAACGCGTGGGTCACCACCAGCGGCGAGAAGATGAGCAAGTCGCTCGGCAACTCCCTGCTGGTCAAGGAGGTCGTGCACCGCGTGCGGCCGATCGAGCTGCGCTACTACCTCGTCTCGGCGCACTACCGCTCGATGATCGAGTTCTCGTTCGAGGCGCTCGAGGAGAACGCGGTGTCGTTCCGTCGGGTGCAGGCGTTCCTCGAGCGCGCGGCCTCGGCCGTCGGTGCGACGTCGTTCGAGGTCGACCGGTCGGCCCGCCCGGCCGCGTTCGACGCCGCGATGAACGACGACCTCGGCGTCCCGCAGGCGCTGGCCGTCGTCCACGACACGGTCCGCGCGGGCAACTCGGCGCTCGACGCCGGCGACGTCGAGGGCGTCCGCTCCTCGGCGGTCGCCGTCGTGGCGATGCTCGACGTCCTCGGGGTGAACCCCTTCGCCGAGCCCTGGGTCGGCACGGGCGGCGACGACGACCGGCTGCGGTCGGCGGTCGACCACCTCGTCGCAGGGCTGCTCGAGTCGCGCGCCGCGGCGCGGGCGGCGAAGGACTGGGCCACGGCCGACACGATCCGCGACCAGCTGAAGAACGCCGGCATCGTGGTCGACGACACGGTGGGCGGCTCGCGCTGGTCGCTCGGAGGGAACGACTGATGGCAGGCAACTCCCAGCGCAAGGGTGCGATGCGCAAGACCGGGACGAAGAAGGGTCAGACCGTCGGCTCGGGCGGTCAGCGCCGTCGTGGGCTGGAGCCCAAAGGCCCCACGCCCAAGGCGACCGAGCGCACCAAGCACCCGGCGGCCAAGCAGGCTCGCGCCACGGCCAAGCGGGCCGAGGCCGACGCCAAGAAGGCACCCGCGCGCGGGTCGGGTGCTCGCGGCGGCACGTCGGTGCGCACCAAGAAGGACGGCAGCGAGCTCGTCATCGGCCGCAACGCCGTCGTCGAGGCGCTGCGGGCCGGCGTGCCCGGCACCGCGCTGCACGTGCAGACCTTCCTCGACACCGACGACCGCGTGAAGGAGGCGGTGGTCCTCGCGACCGAGGCGCGGATCCCGCTCAAGGAGTCGTCGCGCCCCGACCTCGACCGCATCACGCAGGGCGCCGTCCACCAGGGGCTCGCGCTGGCCGTGCCGGCGTACGAGTACGCCGAGGCCGCCGACCTGCTCGAGATCGCCGACGAGGCGGGGGAGCCCGCGCTCATCGTCGCGCTCGACAGCATCACCGACCCGCGCAACCTCGGCGCGATCGTCCGGTCGGCCGCGGCCTTCGGGGCGCACGGTGTCCTCGTGCCCGAGCGCCGCTCCGCGGGGATGACGGCGGCGGCGTGGAAGACGTCGGCCGGCGCCGCTGCGCGCGTGCCCGTCGCGCGCGCCACCAACCTCACCCGTGCCCTCAAGGCCTACGCCGACGCCGGCTGCATGGTCATCGGGCTGGCTGCCGGGGGCACGACCCTCGACGACCTCGACCCCGAGCTCACCGCCGGGCCGCTCGTCGTCGTGGTCGGCAGCGAGGGCGACGGCCTCTCGCGCCTGGTCTCGGAGGCGTGCGACCTGCGGGTCGGCATCCCGATGACGCACGACACCGAGTCGCTCAACGCCGGTGTCGCCGCCGGCGTGGCCCTCTACGCCGTCAGCCGCACCCGCCGCCGTTGACCTGCGTCCACGCGCCGGTAGAGCGGCGCGCGGACACATCTCGACGGTCAGCCGTGGGTGTCGAAGGCGGGAGGCTCCTCGAACCAGTCGGTGGCCTTGGCCTCGGCGGCCTCCTCGCGCACCTCGGGCTCGGCGAGCTCGCGCCGGTTGATCCGGTCACCGAGCAGCGGGAACACGAGCACCGACAGGGCACCGGCGCCGACGAGCGCTGCGGCGTTCTCGGGCAGCATGACGCCGTTGCTCACCTCGAGGCTGGTGATCGCGACGAGGATCGGCAGCGCGGTCGCGACGTAGAGGGTGAACTGCCACCGCTCCCTCGTGTCGGGCAGCGCGAACCGGTAGAGCACGTACTGCGGCAGTCCGCGCACCACGAGCAGCAGGACGAACAGCACCAGCAGCCGGATCGGGTTCTGGATGATCGAGTCGATGTCGAGCTTGGCCCCGCTCATGATGAAGAACAGCGGGATGAAGAAGCCGAAGCCCAGCGCCTCGATCTTGGGCGCGAGCTTGTTGTCAGGTCCGGGCGGCGCGTAGCGGCGCAGCAGGACGCCGGCGACGAACGCACCGAGCACGGCGTCGAGGTCGAAGACGGAGGCCAGACCGAGCAGGAAGAGCATGAGCACGACGGTCCAGCGGACCGCGGTCTGCGACGACGTGTAGTGGCCGCGGGCCATGATGGCGTTGACGCGTGCGGTCATGAATCGGCCGGGGGACCGGTAGATGAGCGCGGCGACGCCGGCGAAGATGGCCAGGGTGATGAGGGTGATCACCAGCGACCGAGATCCGAGCAGCAGCGCGATGGCGAGGATCGGGCCGAACTCGCCCACCGCGCCGGCCCCCTGGAAGTAGGTGCCGAAGGTGGAGTGCAGCATGCCGCGGTCGCGCACGACCGGCAGCAGCGTGCCCAGCGCGGTGCTCGTCAGCGCGATCGCGATGCCGGCGAGGTCCTTGACGAAGCCGGCGTTCCACAGCAGGTAGGTGACGCCGAACGCGAGGCCGAGCGAGATGAACCAGCCGCTGATCGACAGCTTCCCAGAGCGGCCGCGCACCGCCTCGGCCTCGAGCTCGTAGCCGGCGAGGAAGAACAGCAGGCCGAGGCCGAGCTCGTTGAAGGTCTCGGTCGTGTTGTTGACCTCGATCATCGCCAGGCCCTGCGGGCCGAACACGATGCCGCAGCCGAGCAGCAGGACGACCTCGGCGATCTTCAGCCGCAGCAGCCCCACCACCAGGGGGACGACGGCCGCGATCAGCGCGATGAAGAACAGCGAGGAGATGTTGTCCGACATGGTGTCGGTGCTCTCCTCTGCCAGCGTGGCCAGACCCCCGGCGGCCAGGGTGGTGAGGTCCATGTCGTCCTTCCGGGTGCGCCGCCAGGTGCGCGCTCAGTCCTGCTTCTCGTCGTCGTCGACGTCGTAGTCCGCGAGCTCGCTCAGGTCGAGCTCGGCGGTCTCGTCGAACCGTAGTCCGTCGGTGTTGCTCGGCGTGCCCAGACGCAGCCCGAGCACGGCCTTCTCGTCGGGCTTCTGCGCGAGGACGGTGCCGACGTAGTCCTGCGTCGCCTCCTCGAGGGTCACGTCGCGCCCGAGGCGCTCGCCCATGAACCAGCGGTGCTCGAGCACCTCGTGGAACATCTGCGCCGGCTCGAGCTTGCCGCGCAGCTCCGCCGGCACCTGCCCGGTCACCGGTTCGAAGACCTCCGCCACCCAGCGGTGAGCGGCGACCTCCTCGTCCTGGGCCGGGAGGCCCTGGCTCACGCGGTAGGTGTCGAGGTCGTTGAGCATGCGCCGCGCCTGGTTCTCCTCGACGTCGAGGCCGGTCAGCCGGATCAGGCGGCGGGTGTGGTGCCCGACGTCGACCACCTTGGGCGTGACGCGGACCGAGGACCCGCCCTCCTCGCCGACGACCGAGAGCTCGGCGACGTCGAACCCGAGCTCGTTGAGCCGCCGGACCCGCGCCTCGAGCGCGTGCCGGTCGCCGAAGGACATCGACTGCGGCGCGGTGATCTCGTCCCACAGCCGCTCGTACCGGCGACGCACCTGCTGCGAGGTCTCGATCGGGTCGATGCTCGGGTGCAGCCGGCCCGACGCCTCGACGTCGAGGAGCTCGCCGCCCACGTTGAGCTCGGCGGTCTGCAGGTCGTACTCGCGGCGTCCGCGCGACAGCGGCTCGTGGATCTCGCCGGTCTCGGCGTCGACGAGGTACGCGGCGAAGGCGCCCGCGTCGCGGCGGAACAGCGTGTTCGACAGCGAGCAGTCGCCCCACGCGAACCCGACGAGGTGCAGGCGCACCATGAGGACGGCGAGGGCGTCGAGCAGGCGGTTCGCGGTGTCGGGGCGCAGCGTGGTCGAGAACAGCGCGCGGTAGGGGAGCGAGAACTGCAGGTGCCGCGTGATGATCGCGGCCGGGAGCTCCTCGCCTGCCTGGTCCGTGCGACCGGCGACGATGCCGACGGGGTCGACGCACGGGATGCCGCGCCGACCGAGCTCGAAGAGCAGGTCGTACTCGTGCTGCGCGATCGGCTCGACCGTCTCCTTCACGGCGAAGACGTCGGTGCCCAGGCGCACGAAGCGCACGATGTGGCGCGAGATGCCGCGCGGCAGCGCGACGAGGGTGGACTCCGGCCACTCCTCGAGCGGCACGTCCCAGGGCAGGAAGAGCAGGTCGTGCTGCCCTGCCGCTGCGGTGACGCGAAGCCCCATGGTCCCCTCCTGGGACGACGAGGGGCGGCGGGGTCCCGGCCGCCCCTCGTCGTTCGATCAGTCCTCGGTCACCGGCCGCCGAGACGGGCACCCGTGGTCGGGTGGAACACGTGCGTGTGGTCGGCGTTGATTCCGACGGCGACGTGCTCGCCCTTCATCGGGGGCTTGCGACCGTCGGCGCGGATCACGACGTCCTTGCTCGTGCCGTCCTGCGCGTCGACGTGGCCGTAGACGTAGGCGTCGGCGCCGAGCGACTCGACGACGTCGACCTCGAGCGGCCAGCCGCTGCCCTCGGCCGCGAGGTGCAGGTCCTCGGGGCGGAAGCCCACGGTGACCGTGCCGTTGCCGCCCTCGCGCGCGGCGGCGATCGTCTCGCGGCTCAGCGGGATGTTGACCGCGTTGCCGACCTTGCCGCCGATCACGGCGCCCTCGTCGGTGAGCGGGAGGTTGAGCAGGTTCATCGCGGGCGAGCCGATGAAGCCGGCGACGAACATGTTCACCGGGTTGTCGTAGAGCTCGCGCGGGGTGCCGACCTGCTGGAGCAGACCATCCTTGAGGACGCAGACGCGGTCGCCCATCGTCATGGCCTCGGTCTGGTCGTGGGTGACGTAGACGGTCGTGACGCCGAGGCGGCGCTGCAGCGACGCGATCTGGGTGCGGGTCTGCACGCGCAGCTTGGCGTCGAGGTTCGACAGCGGCTCGTCCATGAGGAACACCTGCGGCGAGCGCACGATCGCGCGGCCCATGGCGACGCGCTGGCGCTGGCCGCCGGAGAGCGCCTTCGGCTTGCGGTCGAGGTACTGCTCGAGGTCGAGGATCTTCGCCGCCTCCTTGACCCGGGTGGCGATCTCGTCCTTCGGCGTACCGGCGATCTTCAGGGCGAAGCCCATGTTCTCGGCCACCGACATGTGCGGGTAGAGCGCGTAGTTCTGGAAGACCATCGCGATGTCGCGGTCCTTGGGCGGGAGCATCGTGACGTCGCGGTCGCCGATGCGGATCGCGCCGTCGTTCACGTCCTCGAGGCCGGCGAGCATGCGCAGGCTCGTCGACTTGCCGCAGCCGGAGGGGCCGACGAGGACGAGGAACTCGCCGTCGGCGATCTCGAGGTCGAGCTTGTCGACCGCGGGGACGGTGGAACCCGGGTAGAGCCGGGTGGCCTTGTCGAAGGTGACCGAAGCCATGGTGGAACCAACCCTTCACCGGCAGGAACGTGCCGGACGATCCGTAGTGGAAGGACGCCGGACCGTTGTCCGGCAGGCGCGAGCGTAACCGTTTTCACGCCGCATGGGGAGGTGTTCGGCGCACCCCGTCCCCGGTGCCAGACTGGCGAGGTGCCCGACTCCCGCGAGGCCCGCGCCGAGGCCCCCACCAGCACCACCGGTCCCGCCCGCACCGCGACCACCGCGGTGCCGGACCTGCCGCGCCGGCCCGAGCCGCACGGCCCGGCCCGCGCCGACAACCAGGAGTACGTCGCCTGGCTCGAGGCCTCGTCGATGCTGGCCCAGGCCCGGACCCGGGCGCGCCAGGTGTCCGGGCACGGCTCGCTGTGGCGCAACCCCTACGCGCTGCCCGACCCGCGACGGGCCGTCGAGCAGGCGCCGGTGTGGTTCACCGCCTACCCGGCGGCGCTCCTGACCGCCCCCGGCAGCACCTTCCTGCAGACCGTCGCCGACCCCGCGCTCTGGGACGCGCTGTCGCGCGTCGGCGTGCGCGCGATGCACACCGGGCCGGTGAAGCTGGCCGGCGGTCTCGACGGCTGGGAGCGGACGCCGACGGTCGACGGCCACTTCGACCGGATCAGCACCGCGATCGATCCGGCGCTCGGGACCGCCGACGACTACCGCGCGCTCACCGGTGCCGCGGCCGCGGTCGGCGGCACGGTCATCGACGACATCATCCCGGGGCACACCGGCAAGGGCGCGGACTTCCGGCTCGCGGAGATGCGCTACGCCGACTACCCCGGCGTCTACCACATGGTGGAGATCGACCCCGAGCACTGGGAGCTGCTGCCCGAGCCGCGCGAGGGCGCGGACTCCGCGAACCTCGACGCCGTCGTCGAGGCGCAGCTCGCCGACCTCGGCTACATCGTCGGTGCGATGCAGCGCGTCATCTTCGCTGCGCCCGGCGTGAAGGAGACGAACTGGAGCGCCACGCGCGCGGTCGTCGGCGTCGACGGCGTCGAGCGCCGCTGGGTCTACCTGCACTACTTCAAGGAGGGGCAGCCCCAGGTCAACTGGCTCGACCCGTCGTTCGCGGGTCCGCGCCTCATCCTCGGCGACGCGCTGCACTCGCTGACCTACCTGGGCACCGGCGGGCTCCGCCTGGACGCCAACGGCTTCCTCGGCGTCGAGCGCAGCGGCACCGACGCGCCGGCGTGGTCCGAGGGCCACCCGCTCGCAGCGGCGGGCAACCACCTCATCGCGAGCATGGTGCGCAAGCTCGGCGGGTTCACCTTCCAGGAGCTGAACCTCTCGATGGACGCCATCCACGAGACGGGCCAGCAGGGTCCGGACCTCTCCTACGACTTCGTGACCCGTCCCGGCTACCACCACGCCCTCGCGACGGGCGACACCGAGTTCCTGCGCCTCACCATCACCGAGGCCCGGCGCATCGGCATCGACCCGGCGTCGCTCGTGCACGCGCTGCAGAACCACGACGAGCTCACCTACGAGCTCGTGCACTTCGAGGACGTCCACCGCGACGACGAGTACGCGTTCCGCGGCACGACGATGAACGGGGCGGAGCTCGCGCGCACGGTCCGCGCGGACCTGCTCACGCACCTCACCGGCGAGGACGCTCCCTACAACCTGCCCTTCACCACCAACGGGATCGCGTGCACGACCGCGTCGGTGGCCGCGGCCGCGCTCGGTGTCCGCGACCTCGCGACGATGACCGACGTCGACGTCGACCTCGTACGCCGGGCGCACCTGCTGCTCGCGGCGTACAACGCCTGGCAGCCGGGCGTCTTCGCGCTCTCGGGCTGGGACGTGCGCGGCGTGCTCACCGTGCCGGCCCACGACGTCGAGCACCTGATGGCCGACGCCGACACCCGCTGGATCAACCGCGGTGCGCACGACCTCATGGGCGTCGCGCCCGACGCGACGGTGTCGACCGCCGGGCTGCCGCGTGCACGTGCGCTCTACGGCACCATCCCCGAGCAGCTCGCCGACCCGTCGTCGTTCCTCTCGCACCTCGCGACGATCCTGCGCGTGCGCGACGCGCTCGGGATCGCCATCGGCCAGCAGGCCGACCTCGCCACGAGCGGGGCGTCGTCGGTGCTCGGGCTCGTGCACGTGCTGCCGAGCGGGGCGCTCGAGCTCACCGCGCTGAACTTCGCGCAGACGCCGGTGACGGCGTCGTTCGCGTCGTCGCAGTTCGCCGCCGGCGCGCGGCTCATCGACGCGGCGACCGGTGCCGATGTCGCCGTCGTCGACGACCTCGGTGTCACGACCGTCCCGCTCGAGCCGCTCGGCGCGCTGGCCCTCGTCCTGCGCTGACCCGTCGATGGGTGATGACGCCGCCTTCTAGGCCCGCCTGATCACGCATCGACGGCCGGTCTAGGGCTGCTGGCCGGTCAGCACCATGCTCAGCAGGAGCAGCGCGACCCAGGTGATCGAGAGCACCTGCTCCCACGGCCGTCCGGCGATGAGGAGCACGGCGTCGACGACCGCGACGACGGCGGCACCGATGCCGATGCCGAGCAGCTCCGCCGGGTAGGCCCAGATGCCGATCGTGACGAGCACCGCGGCCGCCGGCACGGCGAGCCACAGCGCGGCGCCGAGCGACGACGGCCAGCGGTGCAGCACCCACCACGTCGCCCCGGCGATCGCCAGGAGCACGAGGACCGACTCGGTCGCGTGCAGCCAGGGCGCGACGTCGTCGCGGAAGAGCAGCGCGCGGAAGGCGCTCTGGTAGGCGGCGTACGCGAAGAACGCGGCGCCGAGGACGGCGAGGTCCCCGAGGACCACCACCGCCGAGCGCCAGGCGACGTGCCACGCGGGGTGGGCGTGCGGGGTGGTGGGGGAGACGGTGCTCATGGCGCACCTCCCGGGGGCGCCGGACGGCGGGTCCGCCCGGACCGCCTCACCTCCAGGGTAGGCGTGCGCTCCGCAGGTGTCCGGGCGTGGTTCAGAGCAGGTCGCGCAGGGCGGCCAGCCCGTCGTGCCCGTCGGTGAACGACGTGTAGAGCGGGGCGAGCCCGATGCGGATGCCGTCGGGGTTGCGGAAGTCGGGGATGACGCCGCGGGCGGTGAGAGCGTCGGTCAGCAGGCGCGCGTCGGGGTGCCGGAGCGTCACGTGCGACCCGCGCTGCGCGGCCTCGCGCGGCGAGGCCAGCTCGACGCCGCGCGGCGCGAGCCAGGCGTCGTGCAGCTCGACGGCGTACGACGTAAGCGCGACGGACTTCGCCCGCACCGCGTCCACGCCCGCCTCGGCGAGCAGCGCGACGCCCTCGTCGACCGCGGCGAGGGCGAGGGCCGACGGCGTACCGGTCATGAAGCGCCGCACCCCCGGCGCAGGTGCGTACGCCGGACCCATCGCGAACGGGTCGGCGTGACCCATCCACCCGGGCACCGGGTTCTCGAGCGCGTCGTGGTGCCGCTCGTGCGCCCACACGAACGCCGGCGCGCCGGGACCGCCGTTGACGTACTTGTAGGTGCAGCCGACGGCGAGGTCGGCGTCGACGTCGTGCAGCCGCAGCGGCACCGACCCGACGGCGTGCGAGCAGTCCCACAGCATCAGCGCGCCCGCCTCGTGCGCGACGCGGGTGATGCCCTCGACGTCGGCGATCGCGGCGCTGCGGTAGTCGACGACCGACAGCAGCACGACGGCGACGTCGGCGTCGAGGCCGTCGGCCACGAGGTCGGCGGTGACCGGTGCCGGCGACACCTCGTCGGCGTCGCCGATCCACCAGACACGACCACCGCGCGCCTGCGCGACCGAGCGCGTGACGTACCGGTCGGTGGGGAACTCGCCGCGGTGCGCGACGACCGTCGAGCGACCGGGACGCAGCGCCATCGCCGCGTGCAGCGCCTTGTAGGTGTTGACGGTGACGCTGTCGCACACGACGGTCTCGCCCGGGCGCGCGCCGAGCAGCGCGGTGCCGAGCCGGTCGCCGACCTCGAGGGGCAGGTCCATCCAGCCCTCGGTCCAGGAGCGGATCAGCCGGTCGCCCCACTCATGGCGCACGACGGACTCCAGCCGCGCCGCCGTGGCCCCCGGTGGCCGGCCGAGCGAGTTGCCGTCGAGGTAGATCACGGCGTCGTCGGGGATGGCGAAGCGGGAGCGGTACGGCGCCAGCGGGTCCTGCGCGTCGAGCCCCTCGGCGCGGCTGCGGTCGGTCATGGGCCGCACGCTGCCAGATGGGGACGTGCTCGTCAGCCCGTGCGTACCAGAGCAGCGACGACCGCGGTCGCCCGGTGCGTCGCCAGCGCCGCGGCCCTGCGCTCGGCTGCCGGCGCGATCGATCGCAGCCGCTCGCCCGGGAGCGGCACGACGCGACGGGCGACGAGGAACGGGTGTCCCGTGGTGGGGAAGCCCCAGAAGGCCGTGACCTTGGCGACGTCGCCGCACGCATTCGTGTGCAGCATCCACGTCGTGCGGCCCCCGTCCGGCGACCCGAGGTACATGACCACGTGCTTGTAGGGGCAGCCGCCCTGCGGGCAGGTGTCGTAGAGGACCAGGTCGCCGGGCCGCAGCGCCGCAGGTGCGACCAGGCTGTAGTGCGGGTCGAGGGCGACGCCGTCCCACGGGACCATGTTGCGGGTCGACGGCGCCCAGTCCGCGCCCGCGGTGCCGAGACCAGCGCCCTCGGCGTAGGCACGCGAGACGAACGACGAGCAGTCCGCGCGCCAGGGCTGCATGCGCCCCGCACCCTTGCAGGCGTAGACCGCACCGAGGTGCTGGAAGGCCCAGGTGAGCGCCAGTGCCGCCTGCGGCGTGGCGGCCTGGCGGACGGCCGAGCGGCACAGCGTCGCCGCGCCGAAGCGGTCGGCTCCGTCTCGCAGGGTGGCGGGGACGTTCACGAGCGGGCAGCCGTCGACGCCGACCGCGACCTGCGGCGGTGCCCAGCTGAGCGCCGTCAGCCGTGCGTCCGCGGTGGCCAGGACGACGCGGGCGGCATCGAGCTTCGTCTGGATGACGGCGTTCGCGGCACGACCTGCCGCCAGCCTCGCGTCGTACGCCTGCTCGGCCTGGAGGGCGAGAGCCAGGCGCAGTCGTGCGTCGTCGGAGCGACCGACGACGCCGTTGGCCGTCGACGTCGCCATCCGGGCCGTGTCGACGCGGTCGAGCAGACCCTCGGGACCGCCCGTCAGCAGCGTGGCGAACGCACCGATGCCGGCGTCGCCCTGCTGGTAGAGGTCGCGCACGACGTCGTCGGCCGAGCGCTGGGCCTCGAGGACCGCGATCCTCGCCTGGGCGGTCTGCATGGCGACGGTGCGCCGACCCTCGGCGAGGGCGGCAAGCGACCGTTGGCCCGCAGCGAGCGCCGCCGTCAGCGAGGCGACCAGACGCGCTGCGTCGTCACGCGCCGCGGCTGCGGCCAGGTAGTCGTCGGACTGGCCTGCTGCCGGATCCACGCCGTCGGCAGGTG
>JBGAJT010000061.1:0-14054 GCA_044224785.1 Candidatus Nanopelagicales bacterium
AGAGCAGCGCGCCGATGCCGCCGCCGGAGAGCACGGCCAGGGCGATCATCGCGACGACGACGAGCCCGACGGCCACGGTGGCGGCCAGGAACGGGGTGCGCGGCGCGACGACGTAGCGCTCGGAGGAGGTCACGGCCCCAGCATGACGGAGCAGACGTGGTGCTCGGGAGTGCGGGGTGCGATCAGCGGGGGAGACCGGGGGGCCAGGCCCGCTCGAGGCGGACCCGCACGGTCGTGCCGAGCCCACCGCGCTCCACGTCGAGCCGGGCGGAGAGGGCGCGGACGAGCAGCAGGCCGCGGCCGCCGTCGGGGTCGGAGTCGGTCTCGTCCCACTCGCCGCCGTCGCGGGCCACGAGGGTCACCGAGCGGCAGCCGGAGTCGGCGTCGGTGGCGACGTGGAGGGAGACGGGGGTCGCGCCGTGGCGCACGGAGTTGGCGATCAGCTCGGCGGTGACCAGCTCGATGTCGTCGACCAGGTCGCGCAGGACCGGCTCCCACTCGGACTCGGGCCACTGGCCCTCGACGAACGACCGGACCGCCCGGCGCGCGCGCGTCGCGGACTCCGGGGCGTGGTCGAGCTCGAGGTCGAGGGGCATCGGGTCCCTGCCTACCCGTCGACGGACCCGGTGAAACCGCGCAAGAGCCGATCCAGAGCCTCGGCCGCCGCCTCCGGGTCCTCGGCGGCGGGGGAGTGGCCGGTGCCCGGGACCACTACGGGCACGGTGCCGACCGCGGCCGCGACTGCGTCCTGCTCGGCGAGCGGCCAGGCGTCGTCGTCGGGGCCGTAGACCACGCCGATCGGGAAGCCCTGCGCGGCCAGGGCCGCGAGCTCGCCGGTGCGATCCGGGGTGTCGAGGAGGATCGCGGTCTTGGCCCGCAGCGCGTAGGGGTTGTTGGACTCGAAGCGGGTGCGCATGAAGGCGCCCACCTCGTCCGACGGCGGCGCCCAGCCCCCTTCGCGGTCGGCGGCCTCCTTCACGTCCCAGATGACCGGGAGCGGCACCTGCGGCAGGGCCGCGTGCATCGCGCCGAGCTTGTCGCGGTGGCCGGCGGGCAGCGGGCCCGGGCCGGAGCAGAGCAGCGTGAGCGAGGAGAAGCCCTCGCCGCCGGAGGCGAGCACCGCCTCGCGCGACACCAGGCCGCCGAACGAATGGCCCACCAGGTGCACCGGGCCCAGCCCGGCCGCGACGTCGAGCAGGTCGTGGGCGAAGGCGGTGAGGCTGTACGCCGACTCCTCGTCCGGGCCGCGGGACTCGTACTGCCCCCGCTGGTCGTAGGCCACGGCCGTCCACCCGCGCCGGGCGAGGGGCTCGAGCACCGCGAGGAAGTCCTCCTTCGACCCGGTCCAGCCGGGCACCAGGAGGACGGTGCCGACCGGCTCGGCGGCGTCGAGCCGCAGGCCCGCGAGGTCGCCGCGCCCCGTGGGCAGCGCGACATGGCGGGCGCCGATGGGCAGGTCGAGGTACGGCGGGGTGCTCACGGACGGCAGACTACGGATCGGACGAGGGACCTGCTCGACCAGGACGGGGCGCAGCGCATGGCACGCACGGTGGCGGTGGCCAGCCAGAAGGGCGGCGTGGGCAAGACGACCACGGTCGCCTGCCTCGGCACGGCCCTCGTCGAGCTGGGGCAGAAGGTGCTGCTCGTCGACCTCGACCCGCAGGCCTGCCTGACGTTCTCCCTCGGCATCGATCCCGAGGACCTGCCGGTCTCGCTGCACGACGTCCTCGGCGGCGAGAAGCGGGTGCACGAGGTGATCGTGCCGACGGCCGACGGCGTCGACCTCGTGCCGGCCACGATCGACCTCGCGCAGAGCGAGGCCACCCTCCTGCTGCGCGGCAGCCGCGAGCACGCGCTCGACGACGCGCTCGGCGACGTCCGTGCGCGCTACGACTGGATCCTCCTCGACTGCCCGCCGACCCTCGGCATCCTCACGGTGAACGCGCTGACCGCGGCCGACGAGGTGATCGTGCCGCTGCAGTGCGAGACCCTCGCGCACCGCGGCGTCGGCCAGCTCGTCGAGACGGTCCGCGACGTCACCCGCGCGACCAACCCGCGCCTGCGCATCAGCGGGATCCTGCCGACCCTCTACGACGGCCGCACCGCGCACGCCCGTGCCGTGCTGGCCGACATCCAGGACCGCTACGACGTCCCCGTCCTCGACCCGCCGATCGCCCGCTCGGTGCGCTTCGCCGAGGCACCGGCCATCGGCCGCTCCGCGCTCGCGACGTCGTCGACGCTGCGCGGTGTGGAGGCCTACCGGGTGCATGCTCGGCGGATGGTGGAGGAGATGTCGGCATGAGGCGGCTGGTCGGGACCGTCGTCGCCGCGGTGGCGCTGGTCGTGCCGGTGGCTGCGGTGCCTGCCGCCGACGCCGCGCCCGCCCCGGTCGCACCCGTCTCGGCGCAGCCGGTCGCGGCTCCGGTCGTACGGACCGCCCCGGCCGTGCGCTCGACCGTTGCCACGTGCCGCAAGCCCGCGGTCTCGCTGCCGCGCGCCAGCGGCACCGGGCGGCGGATCGTCTACAACGAGAAGGTCCCTCAGCACGTCTGGCTCGTCGACGCCCGCGGCTGCGTGGTGCGCGACTTCAAGGCCAGCGGTCGCAAGGACTGGCCGCGGCCGGGCACCTACCACGTGTTCAGCAAGTCGCCCTACAGCTCGTCGGGCGTCTACGGCGTGCGCTTCCGGTGGATGGTGCGCTTCGCGCACGGTCGCGCCGCGTCGATCGGGTTCCACACGATCCCGACGTACGCCGACGGCCGCTACACCCATCCGGTGTCGCAGCTCGGCCTCGCTGTCGGCCACGGCGGTTGCGTGCACAGCACCGACGCCGACGCGGCGTTCCTCTACCGCTGGGCGCCGGTCGGCACCACGGTGGTCGTCCTGCGCTGACGGCGTACACCGACGCCGTGGCCGTTGCTCCTGGGACCGGGCGGGCCCACGGGGGGACGAGGCCCGCCCGGTCGTTCCAGGGGGAGCGGCGTCAGGCGGAGACGGAGACCTGGTCGCCGGACACCGTGACCGCGACCGACGCGAGCGCCGAGGGGGCCGGGCCGCCCTTCACCGAGCCGTCGGAGGCGGAGAACTGGCTGTTGTGGCAGGGGCAGACGATGACGCCGTTCGCGACCGACGCGACCGCGCAGCCCTGGTGGGTGCAGACGGCGCTGAAGGCCTTGAACTCGCCGGCGGTCGGCTGGGTCACGACGATCTTCTTGTCGGCGAGGATCACGCCGCCACCGACCGGGATGTCGGCGACGGCCACCTTGGTGCCGCCCCCGGAGTCGTCGGCCGACGCCGACGCCGACGAGGCCGATGAGGCGGTGCCTGCCGGAGCGGAGCTGCCGGCCGCGGCGGGGGACGACGTGGAGGTGGCGCTGGACGAGCCGCACGCGGCGGTCACGGCAGCGGCGGCGACGACGACACCGCCGGTGAGGAGCACCTGGCGGCGGCTCGGTCCGGTGCTCACGGCATCGCTGGGGACGGTGTCGGCGGGGCGCTGGTCGAGCTCGGTCACGGGTGCTCCTGGGGACTCGGGCAGGTTGCTGGTTCAACGACCGGCACGCTGGCACGGTTCACCCGGAACCCTGCTGACAGCCTGCTGAGAGGTCCGTGTGCGAGGTCACGGGTCCGGAGCGGCGACTCGGTGAACCCGCAGGTCACGCCGTACGTTGCGTGGTCATGGGACCGGACGACGGCGAGGAGCGGCTGCGCCGTATCCATGCCGAGCACGGCTCGGTCCTGCTGGCCTTCGCCACCCGTCTGTGCGGCGGCGACCGTCAGCGGGCCGAGGACGTCGTCCAGGAGGTTCTGGTGAGAGCGTGGCGGCACCCCGAGGTGTCCGAGGGCGGCAGCGACGGTGAGCGCGCCTGGCTCATGACCGTCACCCGCCACGCCGCGATCGACGCCTTCCGGGCCCAGAAGTCGCGTCCCTCGGAGATCGGCGGCGACGCCCTCGACTGGGCGGCGCAGCAGCCCTCCACGGACGAGATCGAGCGCGCGGTCGAGGCCTGGACGGTCGCGGCGGCGCTCGAGACCCTCCCCGAGCACCACCGCTCGGTGCTGATCGAGACGTTCTTCCGCGGCCGCTCGGTGGCCGAGGCCGCCCAGGTCCTCGGCATCCCGGCCGGCACCGTGAAGTCCCGGTCCTACCACGCGCTCCGCGCCCTGCGGAGCACCCTCGTCGAAGGAGGTGCCCAGCGATGACGGCAGCACAGCTCGACTGCGCCGACGCCGAGATCGCGCTCGGCGCCCTGGTCCTCGGTGCCCTCGACCCCGCCGAGCGCGAGCAGGTCGAGGCGCACGTCGCGTCCTGCCCCGCCTGCGCCGCGGCGCTGGCCGAGATCGCCCCGCTCCCGGGGCTGCTGCACCGCGCGGCTCTCTCGCCGGCCGACCTCGAGCTCCAGCCCGCACCGCAGAGCATCCTCGACGGAGCGCTCGCCCGGGTCCGGGCCGAGCAGACCGCCGCAGCCCCGGCCCCTGTCGAGGCCGCACCGGCCCCCCTCGCCCCCGTCGTCCCGCTGCGTCGGCGCAGGCTTCCCCTCCTCGCCGCCGCTGCCGTCGCCGTCCTCGCCCTGGTCCTGGGCGCGGGCTGGTGGCAGAGCCAGCACAGGGCCCCGGCGACGATGACCGCGTCCGGCGCCTCGGTGGCCAACGGGGTGAAGGCGACCGTCGTCATGACGCCGACCGACGCCGGAACCACGCTCGACCTCACGCTCGCGGGCGTCACGCCGGGCGAGCACTGCTCGCTGGTCGCCGTGAGCAGCAACGGCACGCACGAGGTCACCTCGACGTGGGTCGCCAACTACGAGGGCGAGGCGACGATCACCGGCTCCACCGGCATCTCGCTGGCCGACATCGAGCGCTTCGACATCACGACGCCCGACGGCACCACGCTGCTGCAGGTGCCCGTCACGGCCTGAACTCCCGGTCCGACGCACGACGACGCCCCCGGCTCGAGGAGCCGGGGGCGTCGTCGTGCCGTAGGTCAGTCGGTCGCAGCCTGCGCCTCGTCGGCCGAGGCGCCACCGCGCCCACGTCCACCGCGGCGACGGCGACGACGCGGCTTGTCCTCGCCGCTCGTGGCTCCGCCGTCGGCGTCGGCCGGGGCAGCGCTGGTGGCGCTGCTGGCGGTGGGCTTCTCGGCGTCGGCCGAGGCGGCGCTCGTGGCGGGGTCCTCGCCGCTGCGGGTGCGGCGGCGCTCGCGGCGGGGACGGTCGCCCGCAGCGTCCTTGTCCTTGGGGCGGTCCTCGCGGCGGGGCCGCTCGTCGCGCTTGCCGTCGGCCTTGCCGCGGCCATGGTCACGGTCGCGGTCACGATCGCCGCTGCCCTTGCCACGGTTGCGCTTGCCGGCCGCGGCACCGGTCTCGCCGAGGTCCTCGATCACCTCGGCGTCGAGGCCGGCGCGGGTCTGCGAGGTCTTGGGCAGCCGGCCCTTGGTGCCGGCGGGGATGCCGAGGCCGGTGTAGACGTGCGGGCTCGACGAGTAGGTCTCGATCGGCTCGTCGAAGGGCAGGCCGAGCGTCTGGTTGATCATCTTCCACTTGTGCAGGTCGTCCCAGTCGACCAGCGTGATCGCGACGCCCGAGTTGCCCGCGCGGCCGGTGCGGCCGATGCGGTGCAGGTAGGTCTTGTCGTCGTCCGGGCACTCCCAGTTGATGACGTGGGTGACGTCGTGGACGTCGATGCCGCGGGCGGCGACGTCGGTCGCCACGAGGACGTCGACCTTGCCGTTGCGGAACGCGCGCAGCGCCTGCTCGCGCGCGCCCTGGCCGAGGTCGCCGTGCACCGCGGCCGCGGCGAACCCGCGGTCGACGAGGTCGTCGGAGACGCGCTGGGCGTTGCGCTTGGTGCGGCAGAAGATGATCGTGAGCCCGCGGCCGTCGGCCTGCAGGGCGCGCGCGATGAGCTCCTGCTTGTCGAGGCTGTGCGCACGCCACACGTGCTGCTCGATCGCGTCGACCGTGGCGTTGTCGTCGTGGGGGTCGAGCGCGCGGATGTGGGTCGGCTGCGTCATGTAGCGACGGGCCAGCGCCACGATCTGCCCGGGCATCGTCGCCGAGAACAGCATGGTCTGACGGCTCGCCGGCGTGAGCGCCACGATGCGCTCGACGTCGGGCAGGAAGCCCATGTCGAGCATCTCGTCGGCCTCGTCGAGCACGAGGGTCTGCACGTGCTTGAGGTCGAGGTGGCCCTGGCGGGCGAGGTCGATGAGGCGTCCGGGCGTGCCGACGACGACCTCGATGCCCTTCTGGAGCGCGTCGACCTGGGGCTCGTACGCGCGCCCGCCGTAGACGCACAGGACACGTACGCCGAGGACGCGACCGGTCTTCTGCAGGTCGCTCGCGACCTGGATGCCGAGCTCGCGGGTCGGCACCACGACGAGCGCCTGCGGCTTGCCGCGGACGGAGTCCTTCTGCTCGGCGAACGCGGGGTCGTCCGGGGTGATCAGCTTCTGGAGCAGCGGGATGCCGAAGCCCAGCGTCTTGCCGGTGCCGGTCTTGGCCTGGCCGATGAGGTCGGTGCCGGCCAGCGCCATCGGGAGGGTGAGCTCCTGGATGGGGAAGGCGGTGATGATGCCGTCGTCGGCGAGGGCCTCGACGATCTTGGGGTCCACCCCGAGCTCGGCAAAGGTCTTCGGCTCGGCGGCGGGGAGGGCGGCGAGGTCGGGCGTCGCCTGCTCGGTCTGGTCGGTCTCGTTCTCGGTCGTGCTCGTGTCGGTCTCGGTGCTGGTCAGGGTCCACTCCGTGGTCGAGGCAGGGCGCCGTCGTGGCGTCGTGCGCCCCGGGTCTGCGGACGGACCGCGACTCCGGGACTCGCCGGGCACCCTGGCCGGGCTGGCCACGGGTGATAGGACTGCGTCGACCGTGACCGGAAGATACGACCCGCAGTCTACCGGTGCGCGGGCCCGGGCCCGACCATCGGCGCAGGTACCGGCCCCGGAACGGCTGCAGCGGGGCGCGTGCGGGCCGCCGACGACGTACGCTCACGACCCGTGAGCGACTCCTCGGGCGAGAGCCCCGCCGGCCCGCCGACCTCGGCCCTGGTCGACGACCCGCAGTACCGCGCCGCCGTGGTCGACCTCCTCGGAGTGCTGGCCTACACCGAGCTGGTGGCCTTCGAGCGGCTCGCGGCCGACGCCTCGCTGGCGCCGACCCTCGACGACAAGGCCGCGCTCGCGATGATGGCCAACGCGGAGATCCGTCACTTCACCCGGCTCGCCGAGCGCCTCGCGGAGCTGGGGGCCGACCCGTCCTCGGCCATGGAGCCCTTCGTCGAGCCGCTCGAGGAGTTCCACGCCAAGACCGCGCCGAGCGACTGGCTGGAGAGCCTGGTGAAGGCCTACGTCGGCGACGGCATCGCCACCGACTTCTACCGCGAGATCGCCGAGGTGCTCGACCCGGAGAGCCAGGCCCTCGTGCTCGACGTCTGCGGCGACACCGGTCACTCGAACTTCGCGGTGGCCACGGTGCGGGCCGCGATCGAGGCGGACCCGCGGGTGGCGGGGCGCCTGGCCCTGTGGGGACGACGGCTGGTGGGGGAGGCGCTCTCGCAGGCGCAGGTGGTGGCCGCCGAGCGCGACGGTCTCGCCTCGCTCATCGTGGGCGGCGGTCAGCGCCCGGGCCTCGGCCTGGCCGAGCTCGGCGCCATGTTCAACCGCCTCACCGAGGCCCACACCCAGCGCATGCAGACGTTGGGCCTGCAGGCCTGAACCGCGATCTGCCCACCTTCTGGCCCTTTCCGAGGCGCGAAACCGACGGGAAAGGGCCAGAAGGTGGGCAGAAGCTGGTTCAGCCGGCGCCGAAGCCGATGCGGCTGCGCTCGCTGACGCCGATCTCGACGTAGGCGATCCGGTCGCCGGGCACGAGGACCGTGCGGCCCTTCTCGTCGGCCAGGGTGAGCAGGCTGCTGTCCGCGACCGCCGCCTGCACGAGGGCGACGACGTCGTCGGCCGACTGCGCGCTCTCGAGCACGACCTCGCGCGCCGCCTGCTGCACGCCGATCTTGACCTCCACGCGACCGTCCTCCTGCTCGTCCGGCCTGCGCCGGTCTCGTCCTGTCGCCGACCCTAACGCGTGGGTGCGGCCGGAGCGTCCCGAGGGAGGCCGTGTACGCCGAAGGCGTACCGGGGGCGCAGCCGCCGAAGGCGTACCGGGGGCGCAGCCGCCACGGGGTACCGGGGGCGCAGCCGCCGACGGCGTACCGATGGCGCAGCCGCCACGGGGTACCGGGGGCGCAGCCGCCGACGGCGTACCGATGGCGCAGCCGCCGACGGCGTACCGCGCGGGCCATCGCAGCCGCGGGACCTAGTCGGTCGCGTCGGTCGGGGGGTGCGAGAGCGGGATGCGCGAGATGCCGCGCCAGGACAGCGTGCTCACGAGGGAGGCGGCGGCGTCCTTGGGGATGGCGCTGCCGTCGCGCAGCCAGCGGCGGGCGGCGGTCTGGGCCAGGCCGCCGAGGCCGGCCGCGAGCAGGATCGCCTCCTCCGAGGTGAGCCCGGTGTCCTGCGCGATCACGAGGCTCACCAGGCTGGCGCACTCGTCGTTGGCGCGGTCGACGCGCTCGCGCACGGCCGCCTCGTTGGTGAGGTCGCTCTCGAAGATGAGGCGGAACGCGCCGCCGGGGTCGTCGACGAAGTCGAAGTAGGCCTGCACGGTCGCCTGCACGCGCAGCTTGTTGTCCGACGTCGACGCGAGCGCCGCGCGGATCGACGCGACGAGCGCGGCCGACGACTCGTCGAGGAGCGCGACGTAGAGCTCGAGCTTGCCCGGGAAGTGCTGGTAGAGCACCGGCTTGCTGACGCCCGCCGCCTCGGCGATGTCGTCCATCGCGGCGGCGTGGTAGCCCTGGGCCACGAACACCTCGCGGGCGGCGTCGAGCAGCTGCGCGCGACGCTCGCGGCGCGGGAGGCGCTGGCCCTTGGACCGGCCGGCGTCGTTGACCACAGACATGGCGCCGACCTTACCGGCCGGTAATCGCTCCGGGGGCGACCTCGAGGCTCAGAGCTGGTGCTCGTCGTCGCGCTCGTCGTCGACGCCGACCGCGCGCTGCTGCTCGAGCAGGTCGGCGGCGTCGGTCTCCCACGGCATCTCGGGCGGTCCGTCGATCGGCAGGTCCGCGTCGTCGGGCACGAGATCGAGCGACTGCTCGTGCACGTCCGCAGGCTCGGCGGCGGTGATCGAGGGCTCGGACATGGCGCCTCCTCGTGGTCTCGGAGTGCCCTTCCACCGTACGCCGACCGCTCTCCGAACGCGTGCCTGCGCAGACCGGTCGGATGGCGGAGCGATCGGTCGCCGAGGTGCAACGCGCAGGTCGCGGCTCCTACCGTGGCAGGCATGGCGGGAGCGGCTGTGGCGACTCCGGACCCCGCGGCCATCGCGGCCGCGGTCGCCGTGGTGCCCGGCGTCTCGCGCGCGACCGTGATCCCGGGCCAGCGCGGCGGGCCCGAGGTGCTGCGCGTGGTGCTCGACGAGGACGTCGACGCCGTCGACGTCGCGCGCGCCGCCCAGCGCATCCTGCGGCTGCAGTTCGGCGTCGAGCTCGACCCCGGACGGCTGGAGTTCGTCGAGGGCGAACCCGCCCCTGCCGCGCGGGTGATCCGCCTCGTGGAGCAGGACGCCGAGGGCACGCTGCTGCTCGGCGAGGAGAAGGACGACGTCGACCTCGACGCGCTGCTCGCCGAGCTCGACCCCGGCCCCGGCCCGCGCTTCCTGCCCGAGGTGCTCGCCTCCGCTGCCCGCCACCCGGCGGGCATCGCGGTCGTCGAGGACGACGACGAGCCGGTCACCATCACCGCGCTGCGTCGCGTCGCGGTCGCGGAGCTGGCCCTGTCGGCCGACGGCCTCGGCGTCGTGGCCACCGTGACTCTCGTGCATGACCACGCGGCCCACCTGGGCACCGCCGAGTGCCTGCCGACGCCGGCGGCGACGTACCGCGCGGTGGCGACAGCCACGCTGCGGGCGCTGTCCAGCGTGGTGTCCGACGAGGTCCGGCTCGAGATCGACGCGGTCGCGATCACGCCGGTCGGCGACGGGACCGTGGCTCTCGTCCGGGTGATCTGGCTCTCCGCGGAGGGTGCCGAGCACCTCACCGGGTCGTCGGAGGTCAGGGACGACGCCCGCCACGCCGTGATCCGTGCGACGCTCGACGCTGTGAACCGACGCCTCTCCCTGGACCTCAGCGACCGATGACCCAGCCCGACGCCTTCCTGCCCCGCACCACCGACGACCTCCTCGCCCACCTCGCGCCGCCGTGGCCGCGCGAGGACGTCGCGGTCCCCAACGGCACGCTGTCGGTGCGCCACGCCGCGCCGCTGGACGCCGCGACCGCCGAGCCGGCCCTGTTCGTCCACGGTCTCGGCGGCAGCGCCACCAACTGGACCGACCTGATGTCGCTGCTGCGCGACCGGATCGACGGCGTGGCCGTCGACCTGCCGGGCTTCGGCTGGTCGCCGCCGCCGCGCGACGGCGACTACACCCTGCGCCGCTCCGCGCAGTCCCTCGCCGACCTCGTCGAGTCGCGCTGGGACGGGCCGGTCCACCTGTTCGGCAACTCGATGGGCGGCGCCATCTCGGTGCAGCTCGCGGCCCGCCGTCCCGACCTGGTGCGCACGCTCACGCTCGTCTCGCCCGCGCTGCCGAAGATCGGCGTACGCAAGACCAACATGCACCTGCCCGTGGTCGCGACGCCGGGTGTCGGCACGTCGCTCATGAAGCGCTACCTGACCCTCGACCCCTCGGTGCGCGCGAAGGCGACGATCGACGTCTGCTTCGCCGATCCCGACGCCGTGCCCGAGCAGCGGATGGAGGAGGCGGTGGCGGAGGTCGCGCGCCGCGACCAGCTGCCCTACGTCGCGGACGCGTTCGTCCAGTCGTTGCGGGCGCTCATGGCGACCTACCTCGACCGGTCGGCCGAGCGGCCCTGGAAGCTCGCGGAGACGATCACCTGCCCGACGCTGCTCGTGCACGGACGGCAGGACAAGCTCGTCGACCCGATCCAGGCGCACACCAAGGCCTTCCCGGACCTGCGGGTGCTGGTCCTGCCGCACGCCGGGCACGTCGCCCAGGTCGAGCAGCCTGTGCTCGTGGCGGAGGCCTGGCGCGACCTGCTGCGCGCCGGCGCCACCCGCTGAGTCCCAGCTTTATGGTCTAGACCGTTCTCGTGCCGGACGGCGCTGCGGCCGCTAGCGTTCTCCCGTGACCGAGCAGGCGTCCCGCGCCCTCCCGAGCCGTGCCCGCATCGTCGTCGTCGGGGGAGGCGTCGGGGGCACCTCGGTCGCCTACCACCTGGCCCTCGCGGGTGAGCGCGACGTCGTGCTCGTCGACCGGTCCGAGCTGACGAGCGGCTCGACGTTCCACTCCGCCGGCCTCGTCGGCCAGCTGCGGTCGGACCCCACGCTGACGGCGATGAACCGCTACTCCGTCGAGCTGTACTCCTCGCTGCAGCAGGGCGACACGCCTCCCGGCTGGGTGCAGTGCGGCAGCATCCGGCTCGCCTCGACCCAGGAGCGCTGGGAGGAGATCCAGCGCCAGTCCGGCTGGGCGGCGTCGAGCGGGCTGGAGATGTCGCTCATCTCCGCCGTCGAGGCGCAGGAGCTGTTCCCGCTCATGTCGACCGACGGCGTCGTGGGCGCCTGCTTCCTGCCCACCGACGGCCAGGTCGACCCGTCGTCGCTGACCTACTCGCTCACCGCGGGGGCGCGTGCGATGGGCGTGCAGATCTTCACCGGCACGCGCGTGCTCGGCATCGACACCGAGGGCGAGGGGCTGCGCCGACGCGTCGTGCGCGTGCGCACCGACCAGGGCGACATCGAGTGCGAGAAGGTCGTCGACTGCGGCGGCATGTTCGCGGCCGAGATCGCGCGCATGGTCGACGTGCGTGTTCCGATCGTGCCGATGTCGCACCAGTACGTCGTCACCGAGGCCATGTTCGAGCACCGGGAGACGCCGCTGCCGTCGCTGCGCGACCCCGACAACCTCGTCTACTACCGCCAGGAGGTCGACGGCCTGGTCATGGGCGGGTACGAGCGGAACTCGGAGCCGTTCACAGCCTCGGCGTCGTCGTACGACGCCGTGCCCGCCGACTTCAACGGCCGGCTGCTCGTGCCCGACCACGACCGGTTCGTCGAGATCTCGGAGAACGCGGCGATCCGCGTGCCCGCGATCGCCGACGCGGGGATCCGGACGTTCATCAACGGTCCCGAGGCGTTCACGCCCGACAACGAGTTCTGCCTCGGCCCCACCGACGTCGCGGGCTTCTACGTCGCGGCCGGCTTCTGCGCGCACGGCATCGCCGGTGCCGGCGGCATCGGCAAGGTCGTGGCCGAGTGGGTGCTCGAAGGCGCGCCGCCGATGGACCTGTGGCACATGGACGTCCGGCGCTTCGGCCAGTCCTACCGGTCGCCGTCGTACACGCTGGCGCGCACGGTCGAGAACTACGAGACCTACTACGACATCCGCTATCCCGCGCACGAGCGCTCGGCCGGTCGTCCGCTGCGGGTGTCGCCGGCGTACGCGTGGCATGCCGCGCACGGCGCCTCGTTCGGCGAGAGGTCCGGCTGGGAGCGGGTGAACGTCTACGACTCCAACACGACCGCGGACGACGAGTCGTGGCGCCCGCGCGGCTGGGCCGGACGCAACTGGTCGCCCGGCGTGGTCGCCGAGCACCGCGCCGCCCGCGAGACGGCGGCGCTGTTCGACGAGTCGTCGTTCGCGAAGATCGAGGTGCGCGGTCCGGACGCCGCCCGGCTGATGGAGTGGGTGTGCGACAACGTCGTCGCCCGCGGCGCCGGCTCGGTGACCTACACGCAGATGCTCAACGCGCGCGGCGGCGTCGAGTGCGACGTGACGGTGACGCAGACGGCGTCCGACGCCTTCGTCGTCGTCACCGGCACGGCGTTCGCGAACCACGACGCGTCGTGGCTGCGCACGCAGGCGCGCGAGACCGACGCCGACGTCACGATCACCGACGTCACCGGCGCGTGGGCGTGCTTCGGGCTGTGGGGGCCGAACGCCCGCGCGATCCTCGAGCGGCTCACGCCGCAGGACCTCGGAAACGACGCGTTCCCGTTCATGTCGATGCGCGAGACCACGGTGGGCGACGTCCCGGTGCGCCTGGTGCGGGTGACGTTCGTCGGCGAGCTGGGGTGGGAGCTCTACTGCCCCACCGAGTACGGCGCGGGCCTGTGGCGGACGCTGTGGGCCGCGGGCGAGGAGCACGGCCTGGTGGCGGGCGGCTACCGGGCGATCGACTCGCTGCGGCTGGAGAAGGGCTACCGGGTCTGGGGCGCCGAGCTCGATCCGGGGCACACGCCGTACGAGGCGGGCCTCGGGTTCTGCGTGAAGCTGGACAAGGACTTCCTCGGCCGCGACGCCCTCGCCGCGCAGAAGGAGGCGGGTCTCGAGCAGCGGCTGGCCTGCCTGGTGCTCGACGACAGCACCGCCGTGGCGCTGGGCAACGAGCCGGTGCAGCGCGGCGGCGAGGTCATCGGCCGCGTGACGAGCGGCGGGCTCGGGTTCCACGTCGGGCGCTCGATCGCCTACGCCTACCTCCCCGTGTCGATGGCGAACGGGTCGCGCGTGGAGATCGGCATCTTCGGTGCCTGGGTCGGAGCGACGGTGACGAAGGACCCGTTGTACGACCCGAGGTCCGAGCGCGTGCGATCCTGACCGCATGCTGACCTGGGAGCAGGTGACCGTCGACTCCGCCGAGCCCCGCGCGCTGGCGCGCTGGTGGGCCGAGGTGCTCGGCTGGGTGGTGACCATCGACGAGGACGACGAGCAGGAGATCAGACCGACGCCGGACACCGTGCCCGGCGTCATGTTCGTCCGCGTCGACGACGAGAGGATCGGCAAGAACCGGCTGCACCTCGACCTGCGCCCCGACGACCACGCCACCGAGCTCGCGCGCCTGCTCGCCGAGCTCGACGCGCTCGGGCTCGCCGACCGCACGATCGTCGTGTACACGGCCGACCACGGCGAGATGGGCGGCGCGCACGGGCTGCGCGGCAAGGGCGCGTTCGCCTACGAGGAGAGCCTGCACCTGCCGTTCTTCGTGGC
>JBGAJT010000062.1:0-13748 GCA_044224785.1 Candidatus Nanopelagicales bacterium
CTCGTCATGGCTGGCCACCCACAGCCGCAAGGTCCGGCTGCGCCGCTACGCCCGCGCGATGGGCTGGGACCTCACCACCGAGGGCGCCCTCGTCGGCGACGTCGGCGGCCTCGCCGTACGCGCCTACGAGGACCGCACCCACGCGACGGTGCTCGAGCTGTCGGCTCCCGGCCTCCTGCCGCGGATGGAGATGGTCGCGGCGCAGAGCCGCATCGCCCAGGTGGGCGACGGCATGCGCGAGGTGCACCTCGGCGACCCGGTCTTCGAGCGGCACTACGTCGTCCGCGCCGCCGAGCCGTGGATGGCGCGCGCCGTCATCGACCACGTCGTACGCCGTGCCCTGATGTCGGCGCCCGAGCAGTCCTGGATCACCAACGGCGACCGCGTGGTCTCGCGCAGCCATGCGCGGATCGAGCCGCTCGACCTCTTCGCGCGCGCGACCGCGCTGCGCGTGCTCGTGCAGGCGGTGCCGTGGGAGGCCTACGAGGAGGCGCACGTCCTGCCCTCGCACGAGGCGGTCACCGCCGCCATGGCGGCCCGACGCACCGTGCCGGCGGAGACGCTCCCGTCCATGCCCCGCCGCGCCTGACTGCACGTGGCCGGGTCAGGCTTCTTCCCGTCGTGGACGTCGGTGCTTCCGGCGCACGCGGTCAGGCGCTCTGGGCGCCCTTCTCGCGACGGGCGCGCAGCCACTCGAAGGCCGCGGGCAGCAGCGACAGCACGATGATGAGCACCGCGATGATGTCGATGTTCTTCTGCACGAACTCGATGTGGCCGAGGTAGTAGCCCAGGATCGTCAGGCCCGCGGCCCAGATCACGCCGCCGATGGCCGAGTAGGTCATGAAGACCTTGAAGTCCATCCGCCCGACGCCGGCCATCGCGGTGATGAACGTGCGCACGATCGGCACGAAGCGGGCCAGGACGATCGCGCGGGGCCCGTACTTCTCGAAGAACTCGTGCGTCTTGGTGACGTACTCCGGCTTGAGCAGCTTGGAGTCGGGGCGGTGGAACAGCGGCGGCCCGACCTTGTGCCCGATCCAGTAGCCCGAGGCGTTCCCGAGGATCGCGGCGGCCGAGAGCAGGATGCAGGCCAGCCACAGCGGTACGCCGATGGCGCCGGTGGAGATGTAGAGCCCGGTCACGAACAGCAGCGAGTCGCCCGGCAGGAAGAACATCAGCAGGCCGCACTCGACGAAGATGATGATCAGCACCGCGATGAACGCGGCCGTGCCGAACTTGTTGAGGATGTACTCGGGCTGGATCCACTCGGGACCGAGCGCAGAGACGGCCGCGTCCGCGGTGGCGAGGAGACTCACGCCTGCGAGCGTACGTCAGTCGGCTGAGGGATCCCTGGGTGCGTCCTGCGCGGCACCGGACGTGGCGCGTTCCCGCCGCCGACGCAGGCCGTCGCGCACCAGCATCACTGCGAGACCCACGAGCGAGATGGTGATGAAGATGCCCGCGATGGTGAACGCGATCGTGCGCAGCGTGGGGAAGCGGTAGGCGTAGTAGCCGACGATCGGCAGCGCCACCGCCCACGACAGCGCGCCGACGACGTTGGCCGACGAGAACGACGCGCGCCGCATCGCCGCGGTGCCGGCGACGATCGGCAGGAAGGTGCGCACCCAGGGGATCCACCGCGCGACGACGACGGAGAACCAGCCGTACTTGTCGTAGAAGCGCTCGGTGCGCCGCAGCTGCTCGAGGGCGCGGCCGCTCTCCCGGGCCTCGACCCACGAGCGGCCGAACCGACGCCCCGTGCGGTAGCCGACCTCGTTGCCCGCGACCGCCGCGATGAACGCACCGATCACGAGCACGTAGATGTTGACGTCGCTCTGCGGCGCGGCCGCGAGCAGGCCCGCACCGAACAGGATCGTGTCGCCGGGCAGCAGGAACCCGAGCAGCAGGCCGCACTCGGCGAACAGGAATCCCCAGACCACGGCGTACACGGCGATCGCGGACAGCGATGCGAGGTCGGGGGACAGCACCGTTCGAGCCTAACCAGCGGTGCTCGGACCGGCACCGCGGCCGCGCCTACGCTGATCCCGTGACCGGTGGCCCTGACGACGTGGGTGCGTCGCGCGACCCGTCCCGCCCCGGTGCGGTGGAGCGTCCGGCGTACGACGACGAGGCGACGCCCGACCCGTCGGACGAGGGGGTCGGCGTCGGGCCGTACCCGTTCCCGTGGCCCGACGACCCGCGGCTCGACCCGCACCTGCTCGAGCACGGCGACGCGCGCAACGTCGTCGACGCCTACCGCTACTGGACGGTCGAGGCGATCGTGGCCGACCTCGACACCCGGCGGCACCCCTTCCACGTCGCCATCGAGAACCTCGCGCACGACTTCAACATCGGGTCGGTCGTCCGCACCGCGAACGCGTTCAACGCGGCGTCGGTGCGCGTGGTCGGACGCCGACGCTGGAACCGTCGCGGCGCGATGGTCACCGACCGGTACCTCCACGTCGAGCACCACGACGACGCCCGCTCGCTGGCCGCGTGGGCTGCCGGTGCCGGGCTGGTGCTGGTCGGCGTCGACAACCTCCCCGGGTCGGTGCCGCTGGAGACCTACGACCTGCCGCGCGCGTGCGTCCTGCTGTTCGGGCAGGAGGGCACCGGCCTCTCCGAGCCGGCGCGGCTCGCCTGCGACGTGACCGTGTCGATCGCGCAGTACGGCTCGACCCGCTCGATCAACGTCGGCGCCGCCGCCGCGATCGCGATGCACGCCTGGATCCGCCAGCACGCTGCGAGTCCCTGACCTCCCCTCGTGCCCTGCCCGCCGAGCTCTGCCCTCCACGACCGCGACGGCGACGAACTCGCCGCGAGCAGCGGCCCGCGACGTCACTGGCTCAATGCACGGTTTCCGAGCCTGTTTCCGTGCCTTCGAGCAGTGACGTCGCGCGAGGCCCGCCGAGCTCGGCCTACGACCGCGACGTCACTGGCTGATGCTCGCTCTCCGAGCCGGTCCCCGTGCAGGCGAGCAGTGACGTGCAGGGGTGGGAGGCGCGGGCCACGGCCACGAATCCTGCGCGTCGCGGAGGGCAGGTGCGTGGCAGGGTGTCGGCCGTGACGGAGGAGGGCGGCTCGACGACCCCGGACCCGTCGTACGACGTCGGAGCCGGCGCGGACCCGGCTTCCCGCGGGCCTGCGGACGCGGCGGCAACGTCGACCGCGGCGGCCACGCCGGGCACGGCCGGCACGGCGGCAGCAGCGGAGAGCGCGCAGGCCGCGCCGCGGCGTCGGTGGCGGGACGACCTGCGGCTGCTGCGTCGCCGCGACCTCGGGCTCGTCCTCGTGTCGCGGCTGGTGTCGGACTTCGGCACCGGCATCGCGCCGATCGCGCTGGCCTTCGGCGTGCTCGCCCTCCCCGGCGGCAACGCGAGCGCGCTCGGCGTCGTCCTGCTCTGCGCCGCCCTGCCCCGCGTCGTCTTCCTGCTGCTCGGCGGCGTCATCGGCGACCGCGTCCGCAACCGCGCCCGGCTCATGGCGATCGCGGAGGCCGCGGCCGGCGCCGCGCACCTCCTCGCGGGACTGCTGTTCCTGACCGGGCACGCGACCGTGCCGGCGCTCGCGGTGCTCGCCGTCGTCGGCGGCTCCGCGGCCTCGATCTACTACCCGACCAGCACCGCGCTGGTCCCCCAGCTCGTGTCAGGACAGGACCTGCAGTCGGCCAACGCGCTCATGCGCCTGTCGACCAGCGTCGCCGGGATCCTGGGCACGGCGATGGGCGGCGTGCTCGTCGCGACCGTGGGACCGGGATGGGGGCTCGTCGTCGACGCCGCGACGTACGCCGCGTCCGCCGTCCTGCTCACCCTCGTGCGCACCAGGTCGCGCAGCGACCAGCGCGACGGGTCGTCGTCGATGCTCGCCGACCTGGCCCACGGCTGGCGCGAGTTCACGGCACGCCGCTGGGTCTGGCTGATCGTGCTCCTGTTCTCGATCTCGAACTTCGGGTTCACCGTGGCGATCGGCGTCCTGGGCCCGGTGCTCTCGCTCGATGCGTACGACGGGGCGCCGAGCTGGGCGGCGGTGATGGTCTCCTTCTCCCTCGGCACCCTCGTCGGCGTCGTCGTGGCGATGCGGCTCACGCCCGTGCACCCGCTGCTCGTCGGGATGCTGGCGCAGATGGTCGTCGCCGCTCCGCTCGTCGCGATGGCGGTGCCGACCTCGCTGCCGCTGCTGATCGCGGTGTCGTTCGTGTGCGGGGTCGGCGTCGACATCTTCGAGATCATGTGGATCACGACGCTGCAGCAGCACGTGCCGCCGGAGTCGCTGTCGCGGGTGTCGTCCTACGACTGGTTCGGGTCGCTCGCGCTGACGCCGGTGGCCCTCGCCGTCGCCGGCCCGCTGTCGTCGTGGCTGGGACTGCAGGGCGCCCTCTGGGTGTGCGCGGTGCTCGGCACTGCCGCCTGCCTCGGGATCTTCGACCCGCAGATCCGCAGGCTCCGGGCGCGGCCGTCGTAGCGGGTCCGGCGTACCCCGTGTGACCTACCGGTCAGTAGTGCGACTGGCCTGGAAGCGCTTACCTCCACCGTGGAAGGATGGGCGGCGAGATCCGGGGCAGCGCCGCCCGCGGACCCGTCCCACCGTCGCGAGGAGCGCGCTTCCCATGCCTATCGCCACCCCTGAGGTCTACGCCGAGATGCTCGACCGCGCCAAGGCCGGCGCGTTCGCCTACCCGGCGATCAACTGCACGTCGTCGCAGACGATCGTGGCCGCGATCCGCGGCTTCGCGGAGGCCGAGTCCGACGGCATCGTCCAGTTCTCCTGGGGCGGCGCCGAGTTCGCGTCCGGCCAGGCGCTCAAGGACATGGTCACCGGCGCCGTGGCGCTCGCGGAGTTCGCGCACGTCGTCGCCGCGAAGTACGACGTCCAGATCGCGCTGCACACCGACCACTGCCCCAAGGACAAGCTCGACGGCTACATGCGCCCGCTGATCGACGTCTCGCTCGAGCGCGTCGCCGCCGGCAAGCTGCCGCTGTTCCAGTCGCACATGTGGGACGGCTCGGCCGTGCCGCTCGACGAGAACCTCGACATCGCCGAGGAGCTCCTCGACAAGTGCCACCGCGCGAACATCATCATGGAGCTCGAGATCGGCGTCGTCGGCGGCGAGGAGGACGGCGTCACCGCCGCTCACGACGCCAAGCTCTTCTCGACCCCCGAGGACGGTCTGGCCACGGCTGCCAAGCTCGGCCTCGGCGAGCGCGGCCGCTACATGGTCGCGGCGACCTTCGGCAACGTGCACGGCGTCTACAAGCCGGGCAACGTCGTCCTCACGCCGATCATCCTCAAGCAGATCCAGGACGCCGTCGGCGCGAAGTACGGCAAGGACAAGCCGTTCGACCTGGTCTTCCACGGCGGTTCGGGCTCGCTGCTCTCGGAGATCCGCGAGGCGCTCGACTACGGCGTCGTGAAGATGAACATCGACACCGACACCCAGTACGCGTTCACGCGCCCCGTCGTCGACCACATGTTCACCAACTACGCCGGCGTCCTCAAGGTCGACGGCGAGGTCGGCAACAAGAAGCAGTACGACCCGCGCGCCTGGGGCAAGGCCGCCGAGGCCGGCATGGCCGCGCGCGTCGTCCAGGGCTGCGAGGACCTGCGCAGCACCGGCACCCGCATCAAGTAACCACGCACGGCGTCGTACCCGCAACGCCCGAAGGCCCGCCGCGCCCCCACGCCGGCGGGCCTTCGTGCGCCCCGAGCCTGGGCACGCGCCGAGCCGACGTCCCCACCGCTCGCACGGTGTCCGCGACGTCACTGGTCCAGCGCACGGTGTCTGCGACGTCACTGGTCCAGCGCACGGTTTCTGCGACGTCACTGGCCCAGCGCACGGTTTCGGGGCCGATTTCCGTGCGTTCGACCAGTGACGCGGCGCCGGGTGCTCTGGCGGGCGCGTGTCCCCAGGCCCAGGCGATGGATGCCCGTCCCCAGCGGCGGCGGCGCGAAGGGCTGCGCCGGGTCAGGCGCTGGGCACGGTGCAGGGCATGGCACCTCACTCCTCCTCGCTCGCCCGGGTCGACCGTCTGCTCCACGTCCTCGGGCCGGGGCCCTGGCCGGTGGCCGACCTGCTGGCCGCCGGCTGGACCCGCGGGCAGCTGCAGCGCGCTGTGGCCACTGGTCTGCTCGCCCGACCTCGTCGGGGGATGTACACCGCCCCTGAGACGGGTCGCGCGCAGCTCTCGCTCGCCGTCGGTCCGGCTGGCGCCCCGCTCGGGGCAGCCGAAGCGACGAGCGCCGCGGTAACGGCGCGACCTTCGTCCGTTCACCGGTCCCGGCTGCGTGCTCTCGCGCAGCGGCTTCCGAGCTCGGCGGTGTTCAGCCACGCCTCGGCCGGACGCGAGCTGGGCCTGTGGTTGCCCTACCCCGCAGATCCCGTCGCCCATGTGACCATCCCCGGGCAGGCGGACCGCGAGGCTGCCGGCCTCCACGTCCATGGGTCCGGGTTGCCGACGCGGTTCGTCATGCACGGCGAAGGCTTCTTGCTCACGGACATTCGGCGCACCGCGGTCGACCTGGCGCGGCCGTGCGACCTGCCGCACGCCCTGATCCCGATCGACAGCGCCCTGAGGTTGATGCTCGAGGCCGACTACTCCGACCTCGACCGGCACCTCCGCCGGCGAGAGGTCCCGTACGACGCGGTCGAACGCGCTCGGGGCCGCTTCGACGAGGTGCTGGACGCCATGACCGGTTGGCCAGGGATGCGCACGGCCCGAGCAGCTGTCGCGGCGGCAGATCCGGCCAGCGCGTCGCCGTACGAGAGCTGGTCCCGTGGCTGGATGCTCGCGGTCGGGCTGCCGCCTCCGGAGCTCAACGTGGTCCTCCGGGGCGCCTCCGGCCGCGAGTACGTCGTGGACTTCCTCTGGCGCGATCGAGGGCTGATCGGCGAAGCGGACGGGATGTCCAAGTACGGGAGGACCGCGGAGGAGATCCGTCGGACGATGCGCGCCGAGAAGGAACGGCAGGCCGACCTGGAAGCGGCAGGCTGGCGCTTCGCGCGCTGGGTCGTCGGCGACAGCGGCGCGACCATCGTGGCACGCGTCGGCCGGGCGCTGTACCTCCCGCCGTCGTCGAGGGACGCAGCCCTCCGACGCGGCGCATGACCCGCAGGGTCAGGCAGCCACCCGCCGGCTCCCCGTCCGCGACGTCACTGGCCCAGCGCACGGCTTCTGCGACGTCACTGGCCCAGCGCACGGTTTCCGGCCTGGTTTCCGTGCGTTTGACCAGTGACGCCGTGGTCGGGATGGCATCGTCCGGGGCGGAGGTGGGGCATGGGACGCGTGGTGATCGCGTGCTTCCGGCCGTTGCCGGGGCAGGCGGACGCGCTGCGGGCGCTGACCGAGACGCACGTGCAGCGGCTGCGCGACCTGGGGCTGGCGACGTCGCGCTCCGGGATCGCGATGGAGACGTCGGACGGCGACGTCGTCGAGGTGTTCGAGTGGGTCTCGGAGGAGGCCATCGCCTCGGCGCACGAGAACGCCGAGGTGCGCGTGATGTGGGCGGAGTACGAGCAGTGCTGCACCTACATCCCGATATCGGAGCTCTCCGGCGCCGGCGACCTGTTCCCCGACTACACCCCGCTGCCGACCGTCGGCTGACTGCCGGGCGGCTGCCGACCGGTGGCACTGCGCTGCGCGTCGTCGGCTGACTACCGGATCGCGTCCGACCGGCAGCGCCCGCTGCCTATCGCGGGCTGGTTGCCGGGTCGCGCCGGCTGCGTAGGACGCCGCGGTGACGTCCGCGGTCAGGGACGGGCTGGTCGCGGGCGGGGTGCGGAGGCGTGGTGCGCGGGGCTGCGGCAGGATCTGGGTCGTGACCACGCCGATGGACCAGAACCTGCTGGGCGGCCCCGAGCCCACCTACCTGCCCGACGACCCCGAGCCGCGCACGCTGCTCGACGAGGGCGTCGACCCGTACGCCGTGGCCGCCGACCACCCCACCAGCAGCCTCGCGTGGGCGGTGCTCGCCGACCAGGCGTACGCCGAGGGCCGCACGGTCGAGTCGTACGCGTTCGCCCGCGTCGGCTACCACCGCGGTCTCGACACCCTGCGCCGCAACGGGTGGAAGGGCCACGGCCCGGTCCCGTGGGAGCACGAGCCCAACCGCGGCTTCCTGCGCTGCCTGCACGCCCTCGCGCGCGCTGCCCGGCAGATCGGGGAGGACGACGAGGCGACGCGCTGCACGCTGTTCCTGCGCGAGTCGTCGCACACCGCGGCCGACGCCCTCGAGGGCCGCTGAGCCGATGACGGGACGTCCTCGCGTCGCCGTCGTCGGCGGCGGGATGTCGGGGATCGCGTGCGCGGAGCGGCTGCACGCCGCCGGCGTCGAGGTCCTCGTGATCGACCGCGGTCACCGGCTCGGCGGCCGGATGGCCACCCGCACGATGCGCGGCACGGGCCTGCCCTACGACGGCCGCGTCGTCGACGTCGGCGCCAGCTATCTCACAGCGAGCAGCGAGGCGTTCGGCGAGCTCGTGAGCGCCTGGGCCGCACGGGATCTCGTCGTCCCGTGGACCGATCGGTTCCACGTCTCCGACCGTCACGGCCTCGACAGCAGCGTTCCCGGGCCGGTCCGGTACGCCGCGCCCGGCGGCCTCCGCGGCCTGGTCGAGGACCTCGCCGCCGACCTCCCCGTGGTGATCGCCCCGCGCTCCGTCGAGGACGTGGTGCGCGACGGCGACGGCGTGCTCGTCGACGGCGAGCACTACGACGTCGTCGTCCTCGCGATGCCCGGGCCGCAGGCGGCCGACCTGCTCGCCGACGACGACCCCGCTCTCGAGCAGCTGTCCTGGCAGGAGTGGTCGCCGGCGCTGACCCTGACGGCGGCGTACCACGAGCGGTGCTGGGACGAGTTCGACGGCGTCTTCGTCAACGACTCGCCGGTGCTGCTGTTCGTCGCCGACGACGGTCGACGCCGCGGCGATGGTGCGCCGGTGCTCGTCGCGCACGCGCAGGCCGAGCTCGCTGCCGCGCACCTCGACGACCCGTCGCGCGCGACCGAGGAGCTCGTCGCGGCGCTCAGCGGCGTCGTCGGTGCCACGGCGGCGCCGGACTGGACCGAGGTCCGTCGCTGGTCCCTGGCCAGGGTCGTCGAGCCGGGGCTGCGCACGCACTGGTTCGACGGCACCGTCGGGCTGTGCGGTGACGCGTGGAGCGACGTCTCCCGCGTCGAGGCGGCGTACCTGTCGGGCCGCGCCCTCGCCGACGCCATCCTCGCCCGCTAGGCACCGCCCGGCGGAGGGACTCGCTCAGTCCCGCGAGGTCCTCGAGGGCGGCCCGGGGGAGGTCCCGGCTCCGGTAGAGTCTCGTGGCACCACCCCTCGGTGGTGCGGACACCGATCGAGGGAGCTGCGATGCCGGCGATCGTGCTGCTCGGCGCACAGTGGGGCGACGAGGGCAAGGGCAAGGCGACCGACCTGCTCGGCAGCCGCGTCGACTACGTCGTCAAGTTCAACGGCGGCAACAACGCCGGTCACACCGTCGTCATCGGCGACGAGAAGTACGCGCTGCACCTGCTCCCCAGCGGCATCCTCACGCCCGGCGTCGTCCCGGTGATCGGCAACGGCGTCGTCATCGACCTCGGCGTCCTCTTCCACGAGATCGACGGCCTCGACGCACGCGGCGTCGACACCTCGCGGCTGGTCGTCAGCGCCAACGCGCACGTGATCCCGTCGTACAACCGCACCCTCGACAAGGTCACCGAGCGCTTCCTCGGCTCGCGCAAGATCGGCACGACGGGTCGCGGCATCGGTCCGACGTACGCCGACAAGATGAGCCGCGTCGGCATCCGCGTGCAGGACCTCTTCGACCAGAAGATCCTGCGGCAGAAGGTGGAAGGCGCCCTCGCGCAGAAGAACCACCTGCTGGTGAAGGTCTACAACCGGCGCGCGATCACGGTCGACGAGGTGGTCGAGGAGCTGCTCGCGCACACCGAGCGGCTGCGCCCCTACGTCACCGACACCGCGCTGCTGCTCGGCCAGGCGCTCGAGCGAGACGAGGTCGTGCTGCTCGAGGGCGGCCAGGCGACGTTGCTCGACGTCGACCACGGCACGTACCCGTTCGTCACGTCGTCGAACGCCACCGCTGGCGGCGCGTGCACCGGTGCGGGCATCCCGCCGACGTCGGTGTCGCGAGTCATCGCCATCGCGAAGGCCTACATCACCCGCGTCGGCGAGGGGCCGTTCCCGACCGAGCTGTTCGACGAGTGGGGCGAGCGGCTGCGCTCGGTGGGCCACGAGTACGGCACGACCACGGGCCGCCCCCGTCGTTGCGGCTGGTTCGACGTCCCGGTCGCCCGCTACTCCAGCCGCATCAACGGCGTCACCGACCTCGTCGTCACCAAGCTCGACGTGCTCACCGGCATCGAGCAGATCCCGGTCTGCGTGGCCTACGACGTCGACGGCGAGCGCGTGACCGAGCTGCCCATGACGCAGACCGGCTTCCACCACGCGAAGCCGGTGTACGAGTACCTGCCCGGCTGGACCGAGGACATCTCGTCCGCGCGGTCGTTCGAGGACCTGCCCGCGAACGCGCAGGCGTACGTCCGGTTCCTCGACGAGCGCTGCGGCTCGCGGATCAGCGCGATCGGCGTCGGCCCCGAGCGCGAGCAGACCGTCGTCCTCCACGACCTCCTGGACTGAGCTGCCGCTCGCGCGCCCGGTGCCGGATCCGACGTATCTGCGATGCCCTCGCATTCCCGGAAATGCGATGGCATGCGGGAGATCTCGAGTGCGGCGGGGCGTGCGCTAGGTTCGCGCGCATGACGGCGACGCTGCGGCAGGCGAGGCTCGTGGACCACCCGCGGATCATCGCGGTGGTCGACGACTGGTGGGGCGGGCGCCGGATGGCGGCGCTGCTGCCGAGCCTGTTCCTCGAGCACTTCTCGGGTACGTCGCTGGTCGCGGAGGACGGCGACGGCGAGCTCGTCGGGTTCCTCGTCGGCTTCGACTCGCCCGACCACCCCGGGGAGGCCTACGTGCACTTCGTCGGCGTGAGCCCGACCCAGCGCGGCACCGGTCTCGGCCGCACGCTGCACGACGCCTTCGCCGACGCCGCGCGCACCCGAGGGATCACCGCGGTCCGCTGCGTGACGTCGACCCAGAACACGGCGTCGGTCGCGTTCCACACCAGCATCGGCTTCGAGGTCGAGGGCACCGACGCGCCCGTCGAGGTCGACGGCGTCGACGACGTCGCGGGCCACGTCCGGATGGTGCGGCGCCTCTAGGTCGTGTCCTGCGGCAGCGGCCGTAGACGTTGGCGACGTACCGGACGTCACGTCGCGCGAGACGCGAGTGCTCGGCCGCCGACGACTGAGCGCGTCGAACGGCCGGTCAGCTGCCGGGTTCGAAGTGGTGCTGCAGGCCTTTGACGTTGTGGTCGACGAGGTCGCCGATCACCTTGCGGCGCAGGAACCCCGGCAGCGGCAGGTTGTGGCTGATGCGCAGGTCGAAGCGGACCTCGGTGCGCTCGGGGTCCAGCGCGCGCAGCGTGTACGACGCGTCCTGCCCCGTCTGCAGCCGGCCCTTGAGCATCGTCCAGCTCATGCCGTCGTCGCGGTGCGCGTAGGACAGCGTGTACTCGTCGGTGCCCACGGGTGCGCTCGCCGTGACGTGGGCGACCGCAGGGAGGCCGTCGGCCCCGGTCTCGAGCACCTCGACGCTCTTGATCTCCTCGACCCAGTCGGGCTGGTGGACGACGTCGCGGATCGTCGCGAGCACGTCGTCGAGCGGAGCGCTGACCACCACGGTGCGGCTGGCTTCGTCGGTCGGCATGGCCGTCCTTCCGTCGCAGCTCGTTCCTCGTGCTGCCGATTCTTCTCAGCCGCGGCGGCGGTGTCGCGGCGCGGGGCTGCCGCACCGGAGGCGACCGAGCCCCGCTACCTTGCCGGGCATGGATGATGCGGCCTTCGAGGTACGGCGCGACGCTCGACCCGACGACGAGCCCTGGCAGCAGGCCGCCTGGCCGCCGCCGGCGAGCACGCGGTTGACCGGGCGCTGGATCGAGCTGACGCCGACCACGCCCGACGACGTCCCCGGTCTGCGCGCCGCCCTCGATCACGAGGCCGTCCACCGGCACATCGCCGGCGGCCCGGTCCCCGACGACGACGCGATGCGCCGCTGGTACGACGCGGTGCTCGGCCGCGACTGGCGCCCGTGGACCGTCCGGCTGCTCCAGGACGTGGGGGAGCGCGCGGCGGGCGCGGTCGTCGGCTGGTCGTCGTACCTCGAGATCGCGCCGGGCGATGCGCGGCTCGAGATCGGGAACACGGCGTACGACCCGGGGGTGTGGGCGACGCCGGTGAACCCCGAGGCGAAGCTGCTGCTGCTCGGGTACGCCTTCGACGAGCTCGGCATGGGCCGGGTGCAGCTCAAGACCGACATCCGCAACGAACGCAGCCAGCGCGCGATCGCCGGCATCGGTGCCCAGTTCGAGGGCGTGCTCCGCCGCTACCAGCGCCGTGCCGACGGCACGGTCCGCGACACCGTCCTGTTCTCGATCACGGCCGAGGAGTGGCCCGCGGTCCGGCAGCGTCTGGCTGACAGGCTGTCGGCGTACGACGGATCCGCCTGACACCCTGCCGGTGACGTGCCGCTCGGCCGAGCCCTACCCTGGCCAGCGTCACCCTCGAACCGGGAGCCCGCATGACCATCACCCCTGACCCCGCGCTGGGCCAGCACGTCCACGACCTCGACCGCGCCCACGTCTTCCACTCGTGGTCGGCGCAGGCGGCGCTGAACCCGATGCTCATCGCCGGCGGCGAGGGCTCCTACGTCTGGGACTACGACGGCAACCGGTTCCTCGACTTCTCCAGCCAGCTGGTCAACACCAACATCGGCCACCAGCACCCGAAGGTCGTCGCCGCGATCCAAGCGCAGGCCGGCAAGCTCGCGACCGTCGCGCCCCAGCACGCGAACGAGGCGCGCGGCGAGGCCGCGAAGCGCATCACCGAGCTCGCGCCCGAGGGCTTCAACAAGGTCTTCTTCACCAACGGCGGCGCCGACGCCAACGAGAACGCGGTGCGCATGGCGCGCCTGCACACCGGTCGCCGCAAGGTGATGTCGTTCTACCGCTCGTACCACGGCAACACCGGCTCGGCGATCGTCGCGACCGGCGACCCGCGCCGCGTGCCGAACGAGTTCGCCGAGGGCCACGTCCACTTCTTCGGCCCGTACGCCTACCGCTCGTCGTTCTGGGCGGTCGACGAGGCGCAGGAGTCCGAGCGCGCGCTGCTGCACCTCGAGCAGACCATCGTGTTCGAGGGCCCGGCGTCGATCGCCTGCATCCTCATCGAGACCGTCGTCGGCACCGCCGGCGTGCTGATCCCGCCGCCGGGCTACCTCGAGGGCGTCCGCGCGCTGTGCGACAAGCACGGCATCATCCTCATCCTCGACGAGGTCATGGCCGGCTTCGGTCGCTGCGGCACGTGGTTCGCGTTCGACAACTTCGACGTGCGCCCCGACCTCATCACCTTCGCCAAGGGCTCCAACTCCGGCTACGTCCCGGTGGGCGGCGTCATCCTCAGCGACGAGATCGCGGCGACCTTCGACGACCGCGTGTTCCCCGGCGGCCTCACCTACTCCGGCCACCCGCTCGCCTGCGCGAGCGCGGTCGCGAGCATCAACATCTTCAAGGAGGAGGGCATCGTCGAGCACGCCCGGATGCTGGGCAGCGACGTGATCGGGCCAGGCCTGGAGAAGCTGCAGGCCAACCATCCGTCGGTGGGCGACGTGCGTGGCCTCGGCGTGTTCT
>JBGAJT010000063.1:0-13610 GCA_044224785.1 Candidatus Nanopelagicales bacterium
GCCGACCCGAGCAGCTCCCCGGTCGCGAGGTCGAGGACGGCGACGTCGGTCTTGCTGCCGCCGCCGTCGACCGCGACGACGACCGGGTGCCCGGCCATCAGCGCGCCCACGGCAGGAACTGCTGGTTGCCCGCGAGCAGCGCGTCGGTCAGGGTCTCGGCCACGTCGAACTGTCCCACGAGCGGGTGGGCGAGCAGCGCGTCGGCGACCCGGTCGCGTCCGCCGTGCACCGCCGCCTGAAGCGCGAGGTCCTCGTACGCCGTGACGTGCGAGATCAGCCCGGCGTAGAGCGGCTCGACCGGCGCGGTCGCGCGCGGCACGATGCCGGCCGACGAGACGTCGCACGGCACCTCGATCACGGCGTCGTCGGCGAGGAACGGGAAGTGCCCGTCGTTGCGCACGTTCGCGACGTGCACGGCAGCGTGGTCGTCGCCGCCGAGCAGCGACGCGATGAGCGCGACCGCAGCCTCGGAGTAGTAGGCGCCACCGCGCTGCTCGAGCAGCGCGGGCTTCGCGACCAGCGCGGGGTCGCGGTACATCTCGAGCAGCTCGGCCTCGATGCGCAGCACCTCCTCCGCGCGCGTGCCCTGCGACTTCAGCTCGCGGACCACCTCGTCGTGCGCGTAGTAGTAGCGCAGGTAGTACGACGGGACGACGCCGAGCCGGTCGAGCAGCGCGCGCGGCAGCTCGAGGCGCTCGGCGAGGTCGTCGCCGTGCTCCGCGAGCAGCTGCGGGAGGACGTCGCGGCCGTCGGAAGCCGATCGCGACGTTGCAGAGACCGACCGCGCGGTGGCCCTCCTGCAGCAGTGCGCGCGTCACGATGCCGACCGGGTTGGTGAAGTCGACGATCCACGCGTCGTCGGCGGCGCGCTCGCGCACCGTCTCGGCGATGTCGAGGACGACGGGCACCGTGCGCAGCGCCTTGGCGAGCCCGCCGGCGCCGGTGGTCTCCTGCCCGACGCAGTCGCACACCAGCGGGAACGACTCGTCGCCGGCGCGCGCCCGCTGCCCGCCGACGCGCAGCTGCAGCAGCACTGCCGACGCGCCGTCGATCGCGGCGTCGCGGTCGCTCGTGAGCGTGAGGCGCGTCGTCGCCCCGCGCTCGTCCAGGATGCGCTGCGCGAAGCCGCCGACGACGTCGAGCCGCTCGGCGTCGGGGTCGAGCAGCACCAGCTCCTCGACGGGCAGCACGTCGCCGAGCCGTGCCAGGCCGTCGACCAGCTCGGGCGTGTACGTCGATCCGCCTCCGACGACGGCGAGCTTCATGCCGCTCATCCCTTCACACCGGTGAGGGTGATCCCCTCGACGAACACCTTCTGGGCGAGGAAGAACACGACGAGCACCGGGATCATCGCCAGGATGGTCGCGGCCATCGTCAGGTTCCACTGCACCTGGTACAGGTTGCGGAACGACGCGAGCCCGAGCGAGATCGTCCAGTTGTCGGGGTTCTCGCTGGTGTAGAGCAGCGGACCGTAGAAGTCGTTCCAGCAGTAGAAGAACAGGAACATCGCGGTGGCCGCGATGCCGGGCTTGGCCATCGGCAGGACGACACGCGTCATCACGCGCCACTCCGAGCAGCCGTCCACGCGCGCGGCGTCGGCGTACTCCTGCGGGATGGTCAGGAAGAACTGACGCAGCAGGAAGATGCTGAACGCGTCGCCGAGCAGGTTGGGCAGGATCAGCGGCCAGAGCGTGCCGGTGAGGTGCAGGTTGGTCCACATCACGTAGATAGGCACCTGGGTCACCTGCGGCGGCAGCATCATCATCATGAGCACGATGACCAGCGCGGCGTTGCGGCCCTTCCACTGCAGCCGAGAGAGCGCGTACGCCGCAGGGATGCTCGACACCAGCATGAGCACCGTGGCGAGCGCGGCGTAGAGCACGGTGTTGCGCAGGTAGGTGAGCATCGGCGCCTTGGTGAAGACGTCGACGTAGTTCTCGGGGTGCCAGCTCTGCGGCCACAGGTCGCCGGTGAGCGCCTGCGTGCTCGTCATCATCGACTGCAGGAAGATGAAGACGAACGGCGACAGGAAGACGATCGCCAGGCAGATGCCGACCGCGTGGTCGGCGACCCAGCCCAGCCGCCGCCGTCGTCGAGCGCGCCTGTTGTCGTGCCGGTCCTGCTCGGACCGCGTCGTCGCGGTGGCTGCAGGCGCGGTCAGCGTGGTCATCGGGTGCCCTCCGCGCCGTGCACGAGGCTGCGCGAGCGGCGCAGCAGGATGAGCGTGACGCCGAGCGACACGACGAACATGACGACGGCGAGCGCCGAGGCGTAGCCGAGGTAGTAGTTCTTGAAGCCCATGACGTAGAGCCACTGGGCGTAGGTGAGCGTCGAGCCCTCGGGATAGCCGAGGAGCGCCGCGTTGCCGCCGCCCGTCGTCGCCTGGCCGCTCGCGACCGATGCCGCGACCACGGCCTCGGTGAAGTACTGCAGCGCGGCGATGACGCCGGTGATCGCGGCGAACATGAGCACCGGCGAGATGTTCGGCAGCGTCACGTACCGCAGACGCTGCCACGGGTTCACGCCGTCGAGCGCGGCGGCCTCGTACTGCTCCTTCGGCACGTCGAGCAGGCTCGCGAGGAAGATGATCATCAGGTCGCCGACGCCCCAGAGACCCAGGAGCACCAGCGACGGCTTCGACAGCTGCGGGTCGTTGAACCACAGCGGCTGCGGGAGGCCGAGCACGCCGAGGATCTGGTTGACCGGGCCGGTCGCGGGGTTGAAGAGGAAGACGAAGGCGAGGACGCCGGCCACCGGCGGCACGAGCGCCGGCAGGTAGAAGACGGTCCGGAACACGCCGAGACCAGCCTTGAGCCGGGTGACCAGCGTCGCCACCGCGAGCCCGAAGAGCACGCGTGCCGGCACGAGGATCACCACGAGCCAGAGGGTGTTCCACGCGGCCTTCCTCACCTGCGGGTCCTTGGTGAAGGCGAACTCGTAGTTGCGCAGGCCGATCCACTGCGGCGGCGACAGCAGGTCGTAGCGGGTGAAGCTGAGGTAGACCGTGTCGACGAGCGGATAGACGAAGAAGATCAGGACGCCGAGGATCCACGGCGCCAGGAACGCCAGCACCGTGAGGCGCCGGCGGCGCTGCCGGGCGCGCAGCGCCGAGGACCGGTCCCCGGCGCTGCGCGACTCGAGAGCGATCGTCACGGGGCAGCGCCGAGCTGCAGCTGGTCGTTGATCTGCTGGTCGACCTGCTGGAGCCCGGCCTGCAGGTCGGCGACCTTGCCGGCCTGCCACTGCTCGACGAACGTGCCGAGCGTGTCCTGGTAGGCCTTGCCGCTCGCGGTCGTCGGCGTCGTCGCGCTGTGCTCGTTGGCGAAGATGTCGAGGAACGGCGCGTACGTCGCGTCCTTGACGAGGTCGGGCGACTGCAGCGCCGGCGTCCAGGTCGGGATGTTCTTGATCCCGTTGGACAGGGCGACCACCGTCTTGGTGTCCGTGCTCAGGTACTTGATGAGCGCCCACGCGGCCTCGGGGTTCTGCGAGCCCTTGCCGATGCCGATCACGTTGCCGGTGACGTAGCCGCCGCCGAAGAGGTCGGTCTTGTCGTCGGCGGTCGGGAACGGCGCGGTGCCGTAGTCGAGGTTCGGCGCCTCGGCCTTGATGAAGGCGTTGCGGTACTCGCCGTCGATGATCATCGCGACCTTGCCCTTCTCGAAGGCGTTGTCCGCGGAGAACTCCTGGCCGAGACCGGCGGTGAAGCGCTGCAGCTTGTCGTAGCCGTAGAAGTCGACGAGCTTCTTCTGCCAGGTGAGCATCGAGGCCCAGCCCGGGTCGCTGCCGATGTTCGACGTGCCGTCCTGCTTGAACCAGGTGGCGCCGAAGCTCGGGGCGAAGTGAGCGGGGGCGTTCTCGTAGAAGCCGAACGACGGCACGAAGCCCGCGACCTGGATGGCACCAGCACCGTCGCGCTGGGTGATCTTCTCGGCCATCGCCGACAGCTCGGAAAGCGTCTTGGGCGGCTCGGTGTAGCCGGCGTCGGCCAGCATCTTCTTGTTGTAGTAGAGGCCGTAGACGTCGGACAGCGCCGGCATCGAGCAGCGCTTGCCGTCGAACTGCGTGTAGTCCTTGGGCACGGCCGGGATCTGGTCGAGGTCGACCTTGTCGCGCTCGACGTAGGGCGCGAGGTCCTGCCACGCGCCGGTCGAGCAGAACTTGCCGATCTGGTCGGTGGAGTACGACAGCACGACGTCGATCGGCTGGCCGGCCGCGATCGCCTGGATCGTCTTCTCGTCGTCCTGGCCGGACTTCACGTCGACCTTCACGCCGGGGTTGGCCGCCTCGAAGGCGTCGACCGCGGTCTGGATGGCCTTGGCCTCGCGGTCGGTGAAGAAGTGCCAGAAGGTCACCGTGCCGGTGAGCTTCGCGGGCGCGCTGGACGCCGGCGGCGATGCGGTGCCGCTGCCTCCGGAGCTGGAGCAGCCGGTGGCCAGGAGGGCCAGCCCGGCCGCGGCGGCGGTCAGGGCGACCGCGCGACGACGTCCTCGGGTGCTGTTCATCGTGCGTGGACCTCCTTGTGCGAACGGGGCAACGGGATCTGGCTGGCGGCGGCGTCGGGGATCGACGTCGTGGTGCGCGTGCTGGTGTCGAGCACGCGCTCGGCGAGCTGCTCGACGGCGACGGTCTGGGCGCCCTCGAAGGCGGGGTCGCCGTCGACCGCGCTGGCGACGACGGCGCAGCGCAGCCGGCTCGTGGCGCGCAGCGCCTTCGACGTGCGCGCGGCGAGGGCCGCGCCGCCGGCCCGACCGACGGCGCCGCCGAGCACGACGGCACCGGGGTCGAGGACGGCGACGATGACCGAGAGGCCCAGCGCGATGCGCCGCGCGAGCTGGTCGAGGAATGCGGCGGCACCGTCGTCGTCGTGCCGCGTCGCGACCGCGCGCTCGACGACGGCGACCGGGGTGCGACCGCTGACGCCGTGCTCGCGCGCGAGCCGCACGACGGCGGCACCGCCGACGAGGTCCTGCAGGTCGACGTGGCGGCCGCGGGGTCCTTCACCGGGAAGCGGCACGTAGCCGACCTCGCCCGCGCCGCCGGAGACGCCGCGGTAGAGCGTGCCGGCCATGTCGGTCGCGAGGCCGACACCGGCACCGAGCCAGAGCAGCGACGTCACCGTCCCGGGCGCGCCGACGTCGCCACCGCGCTCGGCGACCAGCGCGAGGTTCACGTCGTTGTCGAGGACGACCGCGACGTCGTGCCCGAAGGCGGCGCCGATCGCGGCGGCGATGCCGGGCTCGGTCCAGTCGGGGATGCGGTCGGCGTAGCGCACCTGGTCGGCGGTGGCGTCGTAGGAGCCGGGGACGGAGATGACGAGGTCGCGCACGGACCGCAGCGGGGTGCCGGCGGTCCGGGCCGCCTCGCTCACCAGCGCGTGCGTCGCGTCGGCGGCGCCGCGCGGGAGCGCCGACCGCGCCTGCTCGACCGACGCCAGTACCTGGCCGCGCGCGTCGAGGACGGCGCACGACAGCCGGGTCGGCCCGACGGTGATCGCGGCGGCGCGCAGGTGATCGATCGCGAGGTCGTGCAGCCGGCCGTTGGGTCCGCGGCGTCCGACGGTCTCCCCCGCGTCGACGACCAGCCCGGCGTCCTCGAGGCGGGTCAGCACCTCGGCGACGGTGGGCTTGGAGAGCCCCGTCGCCTCGACCACGTCGGCGCGCGAGCTCGGCCCACGGGCGAGCAGGACCGCGAGCACGGTGCGGTCGTTGAGCGAGCGCAGCAGCGCGGGGCGGGCAGGCGTCGAGCCCGGCATGCGTCCCCCTGGTTCTGACTGGAAGGTTTCCTGTCAGTTCCGCACCGTAGGGCTGCCCCGGGCAGGAGTCAACGGTCCGACGCCGTCCGCCCCCGTTCCGTGACCCGACCCGCCCGGTCGGATGTTGCTGGACTTGTCGGGGTGACACCGTCCAGAACACCCCAACAGGTCGAGCAGCACGCGGCCGGGAGCGTCAGAGCAGGGTGCGCAGGTGGGCGAGCACGCCCGGGGTGGCGGCCTCGACCTGGGCGAGGACCTCCTCGAAGTCGGCCGTCGAGCCGTAGTACGGGTCGGGCACGTCGAGCTCGCCGGAGCGCACCGACGCCGGGTCGAAGGAGCGCAGCAGCCGTACGTCGGACTCCGGCGCGAGCCGGCGCAGGTCGCGCAGGTGCGAGGAGTCCAGCGCCAGCAGCAGGTCCGGGGCGTCGTCGGCGTCGATCCAGTCGCGCGTGATCTGGCGCACCGCGTGCGCGGAGCCGTCGTATCCGTGCCGCGCGAGCACCTGCACGGAGCGGCGGTCGGCGCCCTCGCCCACGTGCCAGGCTCCGACGCCGGCGGAGTCGACGAGCACCGCGTGCTCGAGGCCCGCGCGCTCGACGGCGTCGCGGATCACGACCTCGGCGATCGGTGAGCGGCAGATGTTGCCCGAGCACACCGACGTCACCCGTACGACGTGGCCCACGCGACCTCCCGATGCTGCGACGACCACGTCCATCCTCGCGCACCGCACGAGCCCCTGCCGTTGAGGTGTGCTGAGGCGCCGCTGCAGCCCCGCGTCAGCACACATCGACGGGTCGGTCGCGGGATCAGCCGCCGGCGTCACCGAGCGCTGCGGTCTCGGCGGCACCGGGGTCGGCGCCCGACGCGCGCAGCCACGACGAGCCGCGCGAGCGCCACCACAGCAGCACGCCGCGCACGACCATGAACCAGGTCAGCGCCCACCACAGGCCGACGACGCCGAGGTCGCGGTCGAGCACCAGCCAGGCAGCGGGCAGGAACGCGCCGAGCATCACGACGCCGGCACCCGCGAGCCAGCGTCCGTCGCCCGCGCCGATGAGGACGCCGTCGAGCACGAACACGGGCGAGGCCAGCGGCTGCTGCAGCGCGGCGACGACGAGCGACGCCGCGATCAGGCTGCGCACCAAGGGATCTGCCGTGAACAGCGACGGCAGCCAAGGCACGCACACCAGCAGCAGCGCACCGAGGGCAGCGCCGACCACGACGCCGAGACGCACCAGCCGCCCGGTCACCGTCCGCGCCCCCGCCGCGTCGCCGGAGCCGAGGTAGCGGCCGAGGAGCGCCATGCCGGCGATGGCGAGCGCGTCGGCCGCCAGCGCGAGCAGCATCCACACCTGGAAGCTCACGTGCCAGGCCGCGAGGTCGGCGGCGCCGAGCCGGGCCGCGACCGCGGCCGCCACCAGGAAGACCGCGCGCAGGACGACCGTGCGCACGAAGAGCGGGCCACCGGTGCGCGCCGCCGCGAGGACGCCGGCGCCCGACGGCCGCATCCGCACCGCGCGCGCCCGGGCGATGCGGCGTACGACGAGGAGGTACGCCGTCGCCTGCACGACCTCGGCGCACGCGGTCGCAGCGGCCGAACCGCCGACCCCGCCACCGAGGACGAGGACCAGCAGCACGGCGAGCACGAGGTTCACCGACACCGCGACGACCGTCACCACGAGGGTGGTGCGGGTGTCCTGCAGCCCGCGCAGGACGCCGACGCCGGCCGTCGCCACGAGCGCGAACGGGAAGCCGAGCGCGACGACGCGCAGGTACTCGACGGCGTAGGGCACCACGCCGGGTCCGGCGCCGAGCGCGACCACCGCGGGCTCCGCGAGCCACCAGGTGAGGAGCGCGACCACCACGCCGAGACCGAGGCCGAGCGCCATGCCCTCGACGCCCTCGGACACCGCGGCGTCCCACCGGCCCTCGCCGACGCGGCGCGCGACCGACGACGTGGTCGCGTAGGCCAGGAAGATGCACAGGCCCAGCACGACGCCGACCAGGCTCGCGGCGGCGCCGAGGCCGGCGAGGGGGAGCGTGCCGAGCGTCCCGACGATCGCGGCGTCGACGAGGACGAACAGCGGCTGGGCGACCAGGGCGCCGAGCGCCGGGACGGCCAGCCGCAGGATCTCCCGCAGCGACCCGTCCGGGGCGGGGGTCGCTGCGGAGGTCACCGGCACATCCTCCCGACACGGCTCCGCACGGCCCGACGCGGTACGCCGGCGCCGGAGGGCGGCGCGCGCGATGCTCTCCCGGGGGTCGCCCGCGCCGGGCCGCTGGAGGGACCCTCTCGGCGCCGTGGGGACGTCGTCGTGGGAGGGTGCGGACCGACCGGCGAGACGTCGTGTTCACCAGTCGGACACCGGAGCGAAGTTTCTTCTCTCCCCAGGCCGGGGACAGCATCGTCGCAGGTCAGAGCGCTGAACGATCAAGATCGTCCGGGTTATCCCCGGCTTTTCCACAGCCCTGTCCGACCGACACGCCCAGTCGGTCCCCAGCTCGTCCCCAGGGCTGTCCACAGGGGTCGTTGTGGGTCCCCGGCGCCACGTTCTAGCGTGCCCGAGCGCCGTCGGACCCCCGGGCCACACTGGTCCGGGAAGGGGACGACGACGGGTGGGAGAGCGATCCCGCGGGGGCACCCGCGCGAGCGCGCCGACCCCCGTCGTCCCGAGCACCGCCGCCGTCGGAGGAGGAACCGTCCCGTGAGCGTCGTCGAGCTCCCGCCCCGCGAGGACCACGGCGGACCCGACCGCACCCCGCCGCAGGACATCGCCGCCGAGCAGTCCGTCATCGGCGCGATGCTGCTCTCCAAGGACGCGATCGCCGACGTCGTCGAGACCCTGCGCGAGGGCGACTTCTACCGCCCGGCGCACCAGCTCATCTACGCCGCCGTCCTCGACCTCTACGGCCGCGGCGAGCCCGCCGACGCCGTCACGGTCTCCGCCGAGCTGACCCGCATCGGCGAGCTCGGCCGCGTCGGCGGCGCCCCTTACCTGCACACGCTGGTCGCGAGCGTCCCCACCGCGGCCAACGCCGGCTACTACGCGCGCATCGTGCGCGAGCGCGCGATCCTGCGCCGCCTCGTCGAGGCCGGCACCCGCATCGTGCAGATGGGCTACGCCGGCGACGGCGAGATCGACATGATCGTCGACCGCGCCCAGGCCGAGGTCTACGAGGTCACCGACCGCCGCACGAGCGAGGACTACCTCCCGCTCGCCGAGATCATGCCCGGCACCCTCGAGGAGATCGACGCGATCTTCAGCCGCGGCGGCGTGCTGGCCGGCGTCCCGACCGGCTTCGCCGAGCTCGACCGCGTCACCAACGGCCTGCACGGCGGCCAGATGATCGTCATCGCGGCGAGACCGGCGATCGGCAAGGCTCTGGCTCTCGACACCCCCCTCGCCACGCCGTCGGGCTGGACCACCATGGGAGAGATCGAGGTCGGCGATCTGGTGTTCGGCGAGGACGGCCGACCGATCCCCGTCACGGGCGTGACGCAGGTATGGCGCTCCCGGCCCTGCTTCAGGGTCACGTTCTCCGACGGCTCGAGCATCGTCGCCGATGCCGAGCACGAGTGGCTGACGGAGACGCGAGCCTCTCGGAAGTCGGCGCACGCGGCCGCGGCTTCTTGGAGCCGCACGGTCAACCAGCACGCGTTCGCCACGATCCGGACCACGTCGGAGCTGGCACGCACCGTTCGGTGCGACACAGCCGACAAGCGCCTCAACCACAGCATCCGAGTCGCGGGAGCCCTGGAGCTGCCGGAGGCGAGCCTGCTGCTGCCGCCCTACGTGCTCGGTGTGTGGCTGGGCGACGGCACCAGTGCGGCGGCGCACTTCACGAGCGCCGACCCCGAGATCGTCGCGCACGTCGAGGCCTGCGGCATCGACGCGCCGAGTCGCGGCAACCTGCGCTACGCCCTGCGGCTGCCCGCCCGCGAAGCCGTGGAGTCGCGGTCGTGCGTGGTGTGCGGCACGAGTTTCGTTCCCCGCGAACCACGCGTACAGACGTGCGGGCGCACCTGCGGCGGCAAGGCGCGGGGTGTGCGCGCAGGGCTGCCGGAGCCCACGTGCCCCGACTGCGGCGGTGCGGTCACGGGCATGGGCCTGTGCCAGGCGTGCATCCTCGATCACGCCACGGTGGCCGCGCTGCTGCGCAAGCTCGGCGTCTTCGGCAACAAGCACATTCCCGGCGACTACCTGCGGGCATCCGAGGGTCAGCGCCGCGACCTGCTCGCCGGCCTGCTCGACACCGACGGAACCGTCACCTCGACCGGCGGCGTCCAGTTCACCAGCACCAGCGCACGGCTGGCAGACGACGTCTACGAGCTCGTCGTGTCGCTTGGCTACCGCTGCTCGGTGTCGACGAAGCGCGTCAAGGGTCGTACCGAGGCGTCGTCGACGGCCTTCAACCTCAACTTCTCGACGGACGACCAGGTGTTCCGACTGCACCGTAAGCACATCCTCCACAAGGAGCGTGCCCGCACGGCATCACAGGCGCGCAAGACGACGCGGTTCGTCACCAGCGTCGAGCCCGTGCCGAGCGTGCCCGTCCGCTGCATCGAGGTCGGCAGCGACTCGCACCTGTATCTCGCCGGCCGCTCCATGGTGCCGACCCACAATTCCACCGTCGGCCTCGACCTCGCACGGTCGGCGTCGATCAAGCACGGCCTCACCAGCGCCATCTTCAGCCTGGAGATGAGCCGCAACGAGATCGCGATGCGCCTGCTCTCGGCCGAGGCCTCGATCGCGCTGAACCACCTGCGCAGCGGCACGATGTCCGACGCCGACTGGCAGAAGCTCGCGCGCAAGATGAGCGCGGTGTCCGAGGCGCCGCTGTTCATCGACGACTCGCCGAACATGACGATGATGGAGATCCGCGCGAAGTGCCGGCGGCTCAAGCAGCGCCACGACCTCCGCCTCGTCATCATCGACTACCTCCAGCTGATGAGCTCGGGCAAGAAGGTCGAGAGCCGCCAGCAGGAGGTCTCGGAGTTCTCCCGCTCGCTCAAGCTCCTCGCCAAGGAGCTCGAGGTCCCCGTCGTCGCGATCTCCCAGCTCAACCGTGGCCCCGAGCAGCGCACCGACAAGCGCCCGATGATGAGCGACCTGCGCGAGTCCGGCTGCCTGCCTGCCGAGACGCGCATCCTCCGCGCCGACACTGGTGCCGAGACGACGATCGGCCAGCTCCACGCCGAGGGCGCTCGCGACGTCCCGATCTGGGCCCTCGACGACTCGCTGCGCTACGTCCGCTCGACGATGACGCACGTGTTCTCGACCGGCCGCAAGGAGGTCCTCCGCCTCACCACCGCGTCCGGGAAGACCGTGCGCGCCACGGCCAACCACCCGTTCCTCACCTACGAGGGGTGGCGTGCGCTCGGCGACCTCGCCCCCGGCGCGCGACTGGCCGTGCCCCGCCACGTGTGCGCTCCGAGCGACGAGCGCACCTGGGCCGATGCCGAGGTCGTGCTCCTCGCGCACCTGATCGGCGACGGGTCGTTCGTGCGCCGCCAGCCGCTGCGTTACGCCAGCATCGACGAGGCCAACCTCGCGGCGGTGTCGGAGGCTGCGCGGCACTTCGGCATCGAGGTTGCTCGCGACGACTACGCCGCAGCGCGCGTCTCGACCCTGCGGCTGCGCTCGCCGTACCGCCTGACCCACGGCCGCCGGAACCCGGTCGCGGCGTGGCTCGACGGGCTCGGTCTCTTCGGCCTCCGCTCGCACGAGAAGTTCGTGCCGGCCGAGATCCCCACGCTGCCCAAGCACCAGATCGCGCTGTTCCTGCACCACCTCTGGGCCACCGACGGCTCGGTCACCGTGAACAAGAACCGTCAGGGTGGTCGCGTCTACTACTCCTCGACCAGCCGCCGCCTCATCGACGACATCGCGCTGCTGCTGCTGCGCTTCGGCATCTCCGGGCGGATCCGCAGGACCACGAAGGCGGGCTACCGCACCCAGTGGACGATCGACATCAGCGGGGTCGACGACCAGCGCCGCTTCCTCGGTGAGATCGGCGTCCACGGCGCGCGCGGCGAGGCGGTGCGCGACCTGCTCGAGATCGTGCGCGAGAAGTCGGGCAACACCAACGTCGACACCGTGCCGACCCAGGTGTGGGACGACGTACGCGACATCCTCCTCGACCAGGGCATGACCCAGCGCGAGTTCGCAGCCGCTCTCGGTGTCTCCTACAACGGGTCGGCGATGTGGCGGCATGCGCCGAGCCGCGAGCGCCTGGGACGGATGGCGGAGGTTCTGGACTCCGCCGAGCTCGAGCTGCTCGCGACCAACGACATCCTCTGGGACGAGATCGTCAGCATCGAGAGCGACGGCGAGGAGGAGGTCTACGACGCCACGGTGCTGAAGCGGCACAACTTCATCGCCAACGGCATCGCGGTCCACAACTCGATCGAGCAGGACGCCGACATGGTGATCCTGCTGCACCGCGAGGACGCCTACGAGCGCGAGTCGCCCCGCGCGGGCGAGGCCGACTTCATCCTCGCCAAGCACCGCAACGGCCCCACCGCCAACGTCACCGTGGCCTTCCAGGGCCACTACTCCCGCTTCGTCGACATGGCCCAGGTCTGACCCGCGTGCTGTGACCAGCCCCGAGGAGGCCCAGGCGGCCCTCGTCCAGGCGTTCGGCGGCGGGTCCGCGGCCGTCGGCGGACGGGGTCGATGGCTGGGCATCGGGGTCGTGGGTGCCCTCCTCGGCGGTCTCGAGCTCGTCGTCGTGGCGGTCCTGGCGCACGCGGTCCTGCCCGCTCCGATCGCGCGGGTGCTGGACGTCCTGGGGGTCGTCGCGCTGGTCGCCGGGATCGTCGTGCCGCTGCAGGCGGTGAGCGCGGTGGAGCCGCTGCCGCCGCTGCAGCCCGTCGACGTCGACGGTGTCGGTCCGTCCTATGCCGACGGTCGTCTGGTGCTGACGGCCGCAACCGATGTCCCGCGAGTGCGGGTCGCGCTCCGCGAGCCGGTCCGCGGTCGTGAGCTGTGGAGGCACCACGAGGTGACCGAGATCGTCGTCTCCGTCGCGCGTCCGCCCGCGGGCTGACCGTCGTACCGGGCCTGCGTCGTCAGCGGTGGGCGTCCTCGCGGGTGAGGCGGCGCCAGAGCCAGCCGGTCGCGGCGGGCTCGTCGGACAGGCAGTACGCCGCCGACGAGTCGACGAGCAGCGTCGACTCCATCGCGTGGCGTCCTGAAGGGTTGCCGGCCAGCAGCAGCCGGTCGCCGGCGCGGAGCTCGTGGTCGTCGGGCGGGGTCATCGTCGTCGTGCCGTCGGCGGCGTCGACCATGAGGCACACGACCTCGACGGCGTTGTCGCGGTCGAGCGGGTCGCGCATCAGATCGCCGAGGAGCACCGGGTGCCGCGACAGCACGCGCAGGACGGCGGGGGCGTCGACCGGCGTGAGGCCGACCTCCCAGAGCTCGGGCGATCCCGTGCCGCACCTGTCGACCAGGCGCGAGACGAGCGCGGCCGACCGGTCCTGACCCTGGTGCGCCGCGGTCTGCAGGAAGCGCCACAGCATCGGGGCGCCGATGTGGGCGAGCGCCTCCTGCGCGGTGACGGTGGTCGGCACGAGCAGCATGTCGATGTCGAGGGCCTCGAAGAGCTCGGCGTTCTCCGGGCGGTTCTGCCGGGCCACGATGAACAGCGCCGGGTTCGCGCGCCGCGCGGCGCGCACGAGCGACAGGTTCGTCACGTCGTTGTCGGTGCCGGCGATGAAGCCGGCGGCGAATCCGTAGAGCCCGCCCACCGCCGCCCCGGCCAGGTCGACCCGGTAGCCCGGGAAGTAGCTCGACAGCACCCGCAGGTTCTCTCCGATCAGCTTCCCGCCCCGCATCCAGAGCAGCAGCGT
>JBGAJT010000064.1:0-13521 GCA_044224785.1 Candidatus Nanopelagicales bacterium
GTGGCGCCCGCTCACGAGCCGTGACCGACGACGTGCTGAGCTGGGACCGCGACACGTTCGCCGCGCAGCCGCATCTCGCCGACCGTGCTCGGCTGCACGTCGTCGACCGTCGCGGCTACGTCGCCGCCGGTCCGCCGGTCGAGGGCGGCCGGCCGGTCGACGTCCCGGACCTCGTCGCCCTGCTCGAGGAGCTCGGCGGCTGCGCACCTGGGCCGCCGCGCGCTGACGGCGTTCGCTCGTAGGGTCGGCACCGCCGTTCGCCGTACCGCGGGTGGCGTCAGGGTGGAGCATCGAGTCGTGTGCGACACCTTCGTGGCTCTCGCCGAGGCCACCGCCGACGGCTCGGTCATCCTCGCCAAGAACAGCGACCGCGAGCCGAACGAGGCGCACGAGGTCGTGCTGGTGCCGGCGGCCGACCACGGCGCCGGTTCGACGGTGCGCTGCACCTACGTCGAGATCCCGCAGCCGCGCAGGACCCACGCAGTCCTGCTCGCGAAGCCGTACTGGATCTGGGGCGCCGAGATGGGCGCCAACGAGCACGGCGTGGTCATCGGCAACGAGGCCGTGTTCACGAAGGTCCCGCACGAGAAGGCCGACGGTCTCATCGGGATGGACCTGCTGCGTCTCGGCCTCGAGCGCGCCGACACCGCCGAGGCCGCGGTCGAGGTGATCACGGGGCTGCTCGAGGAGCACGGGCAGGGCGGCGGCTGCGGGCACACCGCCGACCTGCGCTACGACAACAGCTTCCTGGTCGCCGACCCCGGCGGTGCCTGGGTGGTCGAGACGGCGGGCCGCGAGTGGGCGGCGCAGCGGGTCGAGGCCGTGCGGTCGATCTCCAACGCGATCACGCTCGGGCGCGACGCGGACCTCGTCTCGGCCGGTCTCGTGCGCCACGCCGTCGACGAGGGCTGGACGCGCAGCGCGACGCAGTTCGACTTCTCGCGCGACTACTCCGACTTCCTCTACACGCGGTTCAGCGACGCGCGCACCCGTCAGTGCCGTACGACGGACGCCCTGCGCGCGCGGCGCGGTCGCGTCGACGTCGAGTCGGCGATCGCGCTGCTGCGCGACCACGGCGACGTCGCGCCCGGCTGGTCGCCGGCGCAGGCTCCCGGCGCCGGCCTGCTCGGCCAGACCGTCTGCGCCCATGCGGGTTTCGGGCCGGTGCGCATCAGCCAGTCCACCGGCTCGTGGGTCTCGCACCTCGGCGCCGACGGCACCTTCACCCACTGGGTCACCGCCACCTCCGCGCCGTGCACGTCGGTGTTCAAGCCGCTGTGGTTCGAGGGTGGCGTGCCCACCACGGGGCCGCAGCCGCGCGGCCAGTACGACCCGGCCTCGCTGTGGTGGCGGCACGAGGACCTGCATCGCGCGACACTCGTCGACTACGCGCGCCTGCACGGCCTCTACCGCGACGAGCAGCTGCTGCTCGAGGAGCGGTTCCGCGTGCTCGCCGCGCAGGCGACGACCGCGCAACAGCGGGAGTCCGTGTCGCTCACGGCGTACGCCGAGACCGCCGAGGCCGAGCAGCGCTGGACCGGCTCGGTGCGCGCCGCCGCCGGTCGGCCCTCGGCGCCCGGGCTCTTCGGGCGCGCGTGGCGGTCCTTCGACAAGGCGGCGGCCAGACCGACGACGTGACCCGCGACCGGGGCGCGCCCGATCAGGCGATCGCGTCGGGAGAGCGCGGCCGGTCGACGTGGTAGCGACCACCGCCCGCGTTCTTCGCGGCGTACATGGCGCGGTCCGCATGGCGCAGCAGCTCGTCGGAGGTCGACGCCGCACCCGGGTGCAGCGCCACGCCCACGCTGACCGGGCACTCGATCCGCAGCGAGCCGTGGACCACGGGCGGCTGCATCATCGCGATCACGCGAGCAGCGGCGCTCTCCGCCTGCCCCGCGCTGTCGATGCCGACGAGCAGCACGACGAACTCGTCGCCGCCCATGCGCACCAGCAGATCTCCGCCGCGGATGCAGCGCTGCAGCCGCGCCGCGATCTCGATGAGCACGGCATCGCCGACGGCATGGCCGAGGTCGTCGTTGACCGCCTTGAAGCGGTCGACGTCGATCACGAGCAGCGCGAGCAGCCGGCCCTCGCGCTCGACGCGCGCCATCTCGCGCTCGAGGTCGTCCTGGAACGTGATGCGGTTGCGTACGCCGGTGAGCGGGTCGGTGGTCGCCGCCCGGTCGGTGCGTCGGTCCATCCGGGCGAGCTGCACCACGAGCACGACCAGCAGCGCCGACAAGGCGAGAAACCCGAGCGCCCGCGCGGCGTACCAGCCGACCGAGTAGCGCAGCGCGCCGAGGTTGAGCACCGCGTCGCCGAGGTTGAGGACGCAGATCGCGATGAGCCAGCGGGCGAGCGTGCTCGATGCACGCGTCACGAGGGCGACGACCACGAGCCCGGCGATCGCGATCAGGCAGGTCGCCTGCACGATGAGCGTCCCCGTCGACGTGAGGGCGGGAGGTGCGAAGACGACGGGGACGGCGCCGGGCACCGCGAGCCACCACGCGGCGATCGCGGCCGCCGGCAGCGTGCCCCAGAGGACGCCGGGCAGGATCCCGTGGCGCAGATGGAGTGCGCGGCCCGATGCCTCGTCGCGGTCGAGGACGACGGCGCTGAGCGGCACGCCGATCGTGATCACGAGGTGCCAGAGCAGGAACAGCGCCACCGGCGTGCTCGGTCCGCCGAACAGGGCACGCGGAGTGCCGTCGGGCGCCGGTGGGAGGAAGAGCCCGGGGAACGTGAGCGTGAAGGCCAGGAGCAGCACGCACACGGACGAGAACGTGCCGGCCAGCAGCAGGTAGCCGCGCACCTGGGTCCGTCGCGCCTCGAGCCAGAGCACGACCGCGGTGAGCGCCGTGACGACCGCCAGCGCCAGCGCGTGCGCGAGCGGGACGGCGGGGACCGGCTCGAGCGGGTCGGCCACGTGCGGCACGAACCAGACGATCGCGAGGAGGTAGCACGTCACGGCGGCGCCCCAGGCGAAGGCCTCGCCCCGGCTGGGCCGGCTCGGCTGGTGCAGCTGGAACAGCGGGGTCTGCATGGACGACCAGCGCTCCCTCCGTCGCACGCACGGACCCGCGTCCGGGTCGGGCCCCGGAGGAGTCGCCATCCGGATGGTAGGTCGCCGACGCACGGGATTCCCGCCGAGGGACCGGCGTCGCACGTGGGGGCGCGACGTCCCTTGACGACCGTCCCGGATCCGCCTAATCTACAACCAAATGGTTGTAGATACTGAGCTGTCGGACGACGAGGTCGACCGGCTGTTCCACGCCCTCGCCGACGCGACGCGCCGCGACATCGTGCGCGTCGTGCTCGTCGAGGAGCGGTCGGTGTCCGAGCTCGCCCGTCGCTACCCGATGAGCGTCACGGCCGTGCAGAAGCACGTCGCGGTGCTCGAGGAGGCGGGCCTCGTGACACGGCGGCGGCAGGGGCGCGAGGTGCGGGTCAGCGGTGACGTCGACGCCGTACGCCGGGCCCAGCACCTGCTCGACGCGTTCGAGGACCTGTGGCGCCACCGGTTCGACCGCATGCAGACCCTGCTCGACGAGGACCACCACTCCCCCGACGACGACAAGGAACCCCCGACATGACCGTCACGGACATCCAGAAGGACGTCGAGGCGCTCACCCTCACGGTGACCGCCGAGTACGACGTCACGGCCGACCGCGCGTGGCAGCTGTGGGCCGACCCGCGCCAGCTCGAGCGCTGGTGGGGGCCGCCGACGTACCCCGCCACGGTGGTCGACCACGACCTGCGACCGGGCGGCCGCGTCGGCTACTTCATGACCGGTCCCGAGGGCGACCGGCCGCACGGCGGCTGGGACGTGCTCGAGGTCGACGCACCGCGGCGGCTCGTCGTGCGCGACTTCTTCGCCGACGAGAACGGCGTCCCCCTCGAGGGCATGCCCGTCGGCGGCATGCGGGTCGAGATCGCCGACCGCGACGGTGGCGGCGTCGTCGTCACGGTCGTGTCGACCTTCGCCTCGCAGGAGGCGCTCGAGCAGCTGCTCGCCATGGGCATGGAGGAGGGGCTGCGCGAGGCCATGGGCCAGATCGACGCGATCCTCGCCGGCCAGCCGGTGTAGCGGTTCCTCCGACGGCCGGCGCGCAACGCGTGCCGGCCGTCGGCATGTCCGGACCCGAGCGGCCGCGGGGCCTCCGTAGTCTGAGCGCTCCACGAGCGGGAGGCGGACCGATGACCGTGAGCAACCCGGCGTACGTCGCCCTCGGCATCTTCGTCGTCTACCTCGCGATCGTCGGCGTGGTCTGGCGGGTCAACAAGGTCGACTACAAGGACCTCGCCGGCGACCGCGCGACGACGCTGCGCAGCATCGTCGTGCCGATCGGTCTCGGCGCGCTGTTCCTCGCGATCGCCGTCACCGTCCTCGGCTGGTGGCACGTGGTGCTCTTCGACGACGGCCGCACCGGGCCTCCGTGGGTCGTCGTCGTACCCGTGCTTTTCGCGCTCGCCGGCGTCCTCGGCCTCACCCAGATCGACTGGCGCTCGGCGAACCGGTCGGCGCTGCCGATGCTCGCGCTCGGCACGCTGCTCGTCGGCTTCGCCGAGGAGGTGCTCACGCGCGGTGTCCTCGTCGTCGGCGGCCGCGAGCAGGGCTGGTCGGCGGTCACCGTGTTCCTCTTCTCGACGGTGCTGTTCGCGCTCCTGCACGGCCTCAACGCGTTCTTCGGCCTGCCGTGGCAGGGCACCCTCGTCCAGATCGGCATCGCCTTCGTCGGCGGCACGGCGTTCTACGTCACCCGCCTGAGCACCGGCACCCTCATCGTGGGCATCGTGATCCACGCGCTCTGGGACTTCGTCACGATCGGTGCCGTGGCCACCGGGCGGACGGCCAAGCCTGCCGTGATGGCGTGCGCGGCACTGTCCTACGTCCTCGGCCTGGTGGCGATCGTCGTCATCCTGGTGACGGGCTCGTGACGGGCTGACGGCCGCGTCGCGTGACCCCGCTCACGCGATGGCGCTGGGACGATCATGGGGAGCCCCGCGGGACTAGCGTGACGTGCGGGGTGACCAGCATGCGCGTCCTCGTGGTCTACGAGTCCATGTACGGCCAGACCGGTGCTGTCGCGGAGCGCGTGGCCCTCGGTCTCACCCGCACCCATCCCACCCTCCTGATGCCCGTGCCGCGGGCGACCCCTGACGAGATCGCCGCCGCCGACGTGCTCGTGGTCGGCGCACCGACCCATCACCACGGGCTGAGCACGACCGAGAGCCGCCAGGTGGCGGCGGAGTACGCCGAGGCCGGTGCGATCCCGCAGCAGATGCGGGCCGACCCGCTGGTGCCGGGGATCCGCGAGTGGCTCGAGGCGCTCTCGCCTCCCCCGGGCTGCCGCGGCGTCGCGTTCGACACCCGGGTCGACGGCCCGACGATCCTCACCGGTCGCGCCGTCCACGAGATCGACAAGGGCCTCGCCCGGGCCGGTGCGCTCATCGTCGCCGCCCCGGAGAGCTTCCTGGTGAGCATGGACAGCAGCCTCGTCGCCGGCGAGGGCGACCGAGCCGAGGCGTGGGGCCTGCAGCTCGGCGCCGCGCTCACCGCTCTCGAGGTGTAGGCGCGGTCGCCCGTTCGCCGCTCGCCTCCGGCGCGGCGGCTCGCGGCACCGCTAGCGTGGGAGCCACTGGCGGGAGGGGTCCCTGGGATGGCGCGGGCGCAGCGCATGACGGTGCGGGTCACGACGACCGCTGCCACGATCATCGCTCTCGTCCTCGTGCTCGGCGGCGGTCTCGCCCTCGTCGTGATGCGCGGCGGCTCGTCGTCGTCCGCGTCGTCCGCGCCCGACCCCGTCACCGTGACGCACTACGACGCCGACTTCACGGTCTCGGCCGACGGGACGCTGCGCGCCACCGAGACCATCGACGCGCTGTTCCCCTCGGGCCGGCACGGCATCTTCCGCTACTGGGACGAGACCGACGCGAGCGATCCGTCCGCGCGCTACCCCGTCACCGTCGTGTCGATCACCCGCGACGGAGTGCCCGAGCCGGTCGCGATGTCGAGGCAGGGCACGGTCGTCGTCGCCAAGATCGGCGACGCCGGGGTGCTGCTGCCCTCGGGCACGCACCGCTACGTCCTCACCTACACCGTCCCGAACGTGCTGCGACCGGCCCGCGACGTCCCCCGCGGCGACGCAGTCGTCGACGGCTCCCTCGACGGCAGCGAGCGCTCGGTGTTCGCGTGGTGGGTCGTGGCGTCGAACTGGGAGATGACGATCGAGCGGGCCGACGTCCGCGTGACCCTGCCCAGCACGATCACGCAGGCGCTCTGCCGGCCCGGCGCCCCGATCGTGAGCTGCAGCGTCACCGGTGCGGGCAGCCCGACCATGACGGTCACCGCCACCGGGCTCGCGCCGCGCACCGGCGTCGAGGCCGCGGCGTACTCCGCGGCGGCTCCGACCCCTGGTCCGTCGCTGCCGTGGGGCGCGAGCTGGGACCGCTACCTCGGCACGATCCCCTGGCTGCCGTTCTTGCTGCTCGGCCTCAGCGTGCTGGCCGGTGTCGTCGGCCTCGCGTGGGTGCGGTCGGCGAAGGAGACCGTGCCGGGCGCGCCGCTGCAGTACGAGCCGCCCACCGGTCTCGGTCCCGTCCAGTGCGAGTACCTCCTCACCGAGACGACCGGCACGAGCGCGCTCACCGCGACCGTCCTGCACCTCGCCGACCGAGGCATGGTCTCGCTCACCGACAACGGCGGCTCGTGGACCGTCACCAACATCCCGGCGCCCGAGAAGTGGGCCGCGATCGACCCCGTGGCGACGGCGGTCGCCGACGCGCTCGGCGTGCGGACGCCGGGCGGGAGCTTCACCGCCGCCGCGACCGAGCCCTCCGGGGCGAAGGTGCGCGTCACCATCACGGCCCTCGAGCGCGCCGTCCGCGAGTGGTCCGAGCAGGGGCTGTGGCAGACCGACCCGATGGTGTGGTGGGGGCGCCTCGGCGTCGTGCTCTCGCTGGTCTGCGCGGGGATCCTCGGCCTCATCGGCCCGCTGGTGCTCGGGCTGCCGTTCGCCGTCTTCGCCGTCTGCGCGGCGGCGCTGTTCGCGAACGGCATGTCGCGCCGGCGCACCTACCTCGCGCGCGAGTCGTGGATGAAGGCGGCCGGGTTCCACAAGTTCCTGTCGACGCCGTCGTCGGAGGACCGGTTCGACTTCGCGGCGCGCGGCGACCTCTGGATCGCGTACGTGCCCTACGCCGTCGCCTTCGGCTGCGCCGACGCGTGGGCGTCGAAGTACCGCGCGTCGGTCGGCCACGAGCCGCCGACGCCGAGCTGGTACCCGGTGAGCACGTACTACGGCGCGTCGATGTTCTCGTCGTCCGGCGGGTTCGACGCGTTCGACTCCGCGGTCGCGTCCTCGGTCGCCGCCTACTCGGCGGCGCACTCGAGCAGCAGCAGCGGCGGGGGCGGTGGCGGCTTCAGCGGAGGCGGCGGAGGGGGCGGCGGGTCGTGGTGACGCGTCGGAGAACGTGGGGGCACGTGCCCGCACCGAGGAACGGAGCACATCCATGATCGGGTTCATCGTCCTGCTGGTGATCGTGGTCGGCGTGGTGCTGTTCGCGGTGAGCGGCTTCAACCGCCTGCGGACCCAGGACATCAAGGCGCAGGAGGCGCTGGGCGGCATCGACGTCCAGCTCACGCGACGTGCCGACCTGGTGCCCAACCTCGTCGAGACCGTCAAGGGCTACGCCGCGCACGAGAAGGGCGTGTTCGAGGAGGTCACGAAGGCCCGGGCGCAGGTCCAGGCGGCGACGTCGGCGGGCGGAACCGTCGAGCAGCGCGCAGCGGCGGCCGAAGCCCTCGACAAGTCCCTCGTGCAGGTGAACGCGGTGGCCGAGGCCTACCCCGAGCTCAAGGCGTCGCAGAACTTCCTGTCGCTGCAGGAGCAGCTGGCCTCCACCGAGGACCAGCTCGCCTTCGCGCGGCAGTACTACAACGACTCGGTCTCCACGCTGAACACCAGCGTCTCGACCATCCCGTGGATGTGGATGGCGGGCATGGCCGGTGTCGGCAAGCGCGCGTTCTACGAGGCGCCCGCCGGCCAGTCGGCTCCCCCGCAGGTGAAGTTCTGACGGTCACCCGTCCGCGCGGCGCGGCGCGCGCGACTCCGCTCCCCGCGTGAGCGACCCTGGATCCGTCCGACGTTCCGGGGAGGGGACCGCGATGCGCAGCCGACACGTCCTCGTCGTGGCCGCGACGGCGCTGGTGCTCGCGGCGTGCTCCACGGGCGGTAGCCCGTCGGCGTCGTCGTCGGCGCCCACCTCGCCGACTCCGTCGCGCGCCACACCCGAGCCCAGCGCGACCTCGCCGACGCCGACCCCCTCGCCCACCTCGGCGAGCCCGACCACCGCTCCGGGCACCACGATCCTCACCTTCTCCCTGGAGGACGACGCCGTCTGCGTGGGCGGCCGGCTCGGAGCGCACAACACGACCGTCTCGCCGCTGTGGGAGAGGTTCACCAATATCCCTGCGTCGGGCCAGGTCAAGGTCTCGGTGCCGACGAAGTACACACGGTCGATGGCCTTCGACATCCAGTGCCGCACCTGGCCCAACACCGGTGCCGTCCCGATCATCGCCCTGCAGTACGCCGACACCCAGCCCGGCGACCCGCCGCCGACCAACGCCAAGGGGCAGCCGCTCGGCGAGCAGGCGTCGTACTGCTGGGCCGGCACGCGCGAGGGCACTGCCGCGTTCACCGTGCGGGCCTGGCTCGACGACGGCGACGGCACGCCGCTCTCGGGCAAGGTCGCGCTGTTCGCCGACCCGACGGTCGCCACGGTGGGCTACTCGCGCACCGGCGACCGCTGGCAGGAGGCCCCCGACGGCCAGATGGGCCACCAGGACGAGCCCTACTGCTGACCCCGCACCACGATCTGCCCACGTACCGGCCCTTTCCCGGGCCTGATCCGGCCGGGAAAGGGCCGGTAGGTGGGCAGAAGCTGGTGGGTCAGGGGACGGGGAGAACCCAGACGTCGTCGGTGATGATCGGGACGACGCTGCCGTCGGCGCGGATGCCGTCGACGCTCACGCCCGGACCGCCGACGACGACGTCGGTGTGCACGGCGGAGGTGTTGAGCCCCAGCGCGCTGCGCTCCTCCGCGGTCGACGCCCCCGGCACGGCGAACGGGAAGCCCGAGCCCCAGGCGACGTGGCAGCCCGCGTTCTCGTCGTAGAGCGTGTCGTGGAAGACGACGCCGGCGGCGCGGACGCGCGACGTGCCGTCGACCAGCGACACCTCGCCGAGGCGCGACGCGCCCTCGTCGGTGGCCAGCTCCGCGCGCACGGCGTCGGCGTTGGTGTCGGCGGCGACCTCCACCGCGCGGCCGCCCTCGAAGTGCACGACGAGGCCCTCGACGACGCTGCCGGCGCGCGGCATCACGAGCGGGCGGGTGAGGCGGATGACGCCGTCGGCACGGTCGCGGTGGGGCGAGGTGAAGACCTCCTCGGTCGGGAGGTTGGGCATGTAGGCGCGGCCGTCGTTCGCGACCAGGCCGCCGCCGGTCCAGATGTGCCCGGGGATGAGGCCGACGGTGAGGTCGGTGCCCTGGCCGTGGTAGCGCACGGCATCGAGCGACAGCGCGTCGAGGGCCGACGCCCGGGCGGTGAGCTCGGCCTCGCGCGCGACCCAGGCGCCGACCGGATCGGGCTCGTCGAGACGGAGCACGACCGGTTCGACATCTTCGACCAGGCGCTCGAGGTCGGGCTCGCCGAAGACCTGCCGCGCCCAGCCCTCGTTCGGCGCGGACGCGACCGTCCAGGTCACGTCGCCGCTCATCATCAGGGTGCGGGAGGCCGCGGTGAGCTCGCGCGGCATCGCGGCGAGCCGCTCGGGCGCGACGCCGTCGAACGCGTGCGGGTCGGCCGTGCCGGTGAGCCGGATGAAGCAGGCGCCGACCTCGCGCGCGTGGTCGATGCGCGCCTCGAGCCACGGCTCGTGCGAGGTGAGCGAGTCCAGCGGCGCGTGGTCGAGCGCAGCGCGGCGCACCCCGGAGTCGACGAGGTCGACCACGACGCGGAAGGCACCGGCGCGGTAGGCCTGCTCCGTGATCGCACGGACGAGCGGCAGGTGCTCGACCTCGGCGGTGACGTAGACGGTGCTGCCCTCGCGCACGGCCGCGCCGACGCGTACGACGAGCTCGGCGTAGCGGGTGGTCCTCGTGTCGTCCATGGGCCCACCGTAGACGAGCAGGCGATGGATCCAGGCTGCGCGCCACGTGTGGGATCGGCTCGCGGGGACCCGGTTCTTGAGGTGCTGGCCGGTGAGGATCATCACCGTCAAGTGGGAGGGTGATCGATCCACGGTCGGTCGGCGCCGTGAACGTCACGCGGTGTGATGATCGCGCGGTCACGACGAGGAACTGGGGTCGAAATCTCTATCAGGACAGGCGATCACGCGATCACCGATCACAGCGGGTCGTCGGTTGTGAGGCGATAGATCCAGCGCGTGAGCAGATCGAGAGCGGCGGAGGAGTGATCCGTTCGCAGCGGCTTCAGACCGTGACGGACCGGCTCCGACGACTTGTGCATGACCCGTACGAAGCAGTCCGCTGCCAGCCCCCGTCACCACGCGTCGAGCGGTCAGCACTCGACGACCGCGTCGAGCCGCGCCGGCCGCGTCACCGCCGCCGCAGCTGCCGGAGCCATGGGCGCAGCGCTCGTGCTCGTCGTCGGCGCTCCCTTCTCCTCCGCGGTCACCGCGCCCGCGTCGACGCCGACCGTGACGGCCGCCGGCTCCGCCGCCAGCACCGTCACAGCGAGCGTCGTGCGCCGCACCAGCGCCGTGGTCGCCACCCGCTGGACCGTGCGCGGTCGCGGGACGCGCGCCACCTCGTCGGCCCGCTACCTCGTCACCGTCTCCACGCGCGTGACGTCGTCGGCGCGCGCGGCGTCGGTCGAGGTCGACACCCCGACCATCAGGTCCGCGTCGGCCGTGCGCTCCGCCACCGTCACCGCGACCTCGTCGCGGTCCTCGGCGCGCACCGCCGCCCGGCGCAGCGCGTCGACCGTCTCCTGGCGCCGCGCTGCCGCTGTCTCCGACCAGACCGCCCTGGCGCTCGCGAGCGCCTCGATGACCGACGCCGTGACGACCGCCCGCCGGCCGCACCCGCACCCGACCCCCACGCCGACCAGCTCCACGGCTCCCTCGCCGACCCCGACCCCGACGCAGACGGTCACCCCGACCCCCACGCCGACCCAGACCGTCACCCCGACCCCGACGCCCACCCAGACCGTGACGCCGACCCCGACGCCGACCGACACCGTGACGCCGACCCCGACGCCCACCCAGACGGTCACCCCGCTCGCCGCGCCGACCGGTGTGGTGGCGGCAGCCTTCAACGCCGGCGTGACGCTCACCTGGCAGCCGGTCGCCGACGCGACGTCGTACACCGTGCGCCGCAACGGCGTCGTCGTGACGACCACCGCAGGAACGTCCGTCACCGACAGCGGCCTCACCAACGGGACCACTTACTCCTACACGGTGTCCGCCGCTGACGCGTCGCGCACCTCCGTCGAGTCGGCCGCCGCCACCGCGACCCCGATGCCGCCCGCACCCGCGACGCCGACCGGCCTGACCGCCACCGCCGGCAACGCGCAGGTCGCGCTCTCGTGGACCGCCTCGGCGTACGCCGCCTCCTACAAGGTCCTGCGCAGCGGCGTCCAGGTCGGCACCGCGACCGGTACGTCGTTCACCGACACCGGCCTCACCAACGGCAGCACCTACAGCTGGACCGTGGTCGCCACCAACATGACCGGCGACTCGCTGCCCACGACCAGCGTCGGCGCGACGCCCAAGCCCCCGGCACCCTCGACCCCGACCGGCCTCACCGCCACCGCCGGCAACACCCAGGTCGCTCTCTCCTGGTCCGGCTGCGCCTACGCGTCGTCGTACAAGGTGCTGCGCAACGGCACCCAGGTCGCCGCGCCCGCCGGAACAACGTTCACCGACACCGGCCTCACCAACGGCACGAGCTACAGCTACGCCCTCGTCGCCACCAACATGACGGCCGACTCCGCCGCGAGCACCGCGGTCAGCAGCACGCCGAAGCCGCCGCTCCCGGCGACCCCGACGGGCCTCTCCGCCACCGCCGGCAACGGCCAGGTCGCGCTGTCGTGGACCGCATCGACGTACGCCGCCTCCTACAAGGTCCTGCGCGGCGGCGTGCAGGTCGCGACCCCGACCGGCACCAGCTGGACCGACACCGGTCTCACCAACGGCACCACCTACAGCTGGACCGTCGTCGCGACGAACATGGCCGGCGACTCCGCCGCCACCGCCGCCGTGACCGCCGCACCGGCACCGCCGGCACCGGGCGCCCCCACCGGTCTCACCGCGACCGCCGGCAACGCCCAGGTCTCGCTGTCCTGGACCGCCGCGACCTACGCGACGTCGTACAAGGTGCTGCGGGGCGGAACCCAGGTCGGCACCCCGACCGGCACCACCTACACCGACACCGGCCTCACCAACGGGACCGCCTACAGCTACACGGTGATCGCCACCAACGCGACCGGCTCGTCGGCCGCGAGCAGCTCGGCCACCGCGACGCCCAAGGCCCCGGCGCCCGCCACCCCGACCGGTCTCACCGCGACCGCCGGCAACGCCCAGGTCTCGCTGACCTGGACCGCCTCGGCCAACGCCACGTCGTACAAGGTGCTGCGGGGCGGCACCCAGGTCGGCACCCCGACCGGTACGTCGTACACCGACACCGGCCTCACCAACGGGACCGCGTACAGCTGGACCGTGATCGCCACCAACGCGACCGGCGACTCGGCCGCCACCAGCGCGGTCAGCGCCACCCCGACCGCAGGCGGCAACCCGCTGCCCGCCGGCTGGACCAAGGTGCTCTACAACGACGACTTCACCGGGTCGAGCGTCGACACCGCGAAGTGGAACGTGCGCAACAGCACCTACCAGAGCAACACCAACTGCCGGAACTTCTCCAAGAACGTCAGCGTGACCGGCGGCGTGCTGTCGATGCGCTCCGGCACCGACAACACCGTCGACGCCGCGGCCCACCCGTGGACCTGCGCCTACCTCGACAGCATCGGCAAGTTCTCGACCCAGTACGGCTACTGGGAGGCCCGCCTCCGCTTCCCGTGGGGCAGCACGGCGCAGGGCTACTGGCCGGCGTTCTGGCTGCGTCCCGACGACGGCGGCATCGGCGAGGTCGACATGATGGAGGCCTGGGCCGGCACGCGCGCCTCGGTGCACCAGACCCTGTGGCGCGACTACACGGGCACCGCGTCCGTGCCGGACAGCAACAACACCAAGCTCACCTGGTTCGACCCGACCGCCTGGCACACCTACGCGGTGCAGAAGGAGTTCGGCGTCATGAAGTTCTACATCGACGGCACGATGGTGTGGGACGCCTCGACCAGCTCGACGTGGGTCTCCGAGGCCTTCGACCGCTCGGTGAGCTGGAACATCCGGCTCAACCTCCAGGTCGGCAGCAGCTGGGGAGGCAACCCCGACGCGAGCACCAACCTGAGCCAGACCTACGACGTCGACTACGTCCGGG
>JBGAJT010000065.1:0-13072 GCA_044224785.1 Candidatus Nanopelagicales bacterium
GGCGACGAGGGCAAGGGCACGATCGTGCTGGCCACGGTCAAGGGCGACGTCCACGACATCGGCAAGAACCTCGTCGACATCATCCTGTCCAACAACGGCTACACGGTCATCAACCTCGGCATCAAGGTCCCGGTCGCCGAGATCATCGAGCAGGCCGAGAAGGCCGGCGCCGACGCGATCGGCATGAGCGGCCTGCTCGTGAAGAGCACGGTCGTGATGCGCGAGAACCTCGAGGAGATCCAGCTGCGAGGGGCTGCCGACAAGTACCCCGTGCTCCTCGGCGGTGCGGCGCTGACTCGCGCGTACGTCGAGGAGGACCTCGCCTCGCTCTACCCGGGCACCGTGCGCTACGCCCGCGACGCGTTCGAGGGGCTGCGCCTCATGGACGCGATCATGGGCGTGAAGCGCGGGGTGCCGGGCGCCGCACTGCCCGAACTCCGCGGCCGCCGGGTGCGCGCGTCGGCGTCGCAGCTGGAGCAGACCGCTGTCGGCGACCTGCCCGCGCGGTCCGACGTCGCGTTCGACAACCCGGTGCCGACCTCGCCGTTCTGGGGCTCGCGCGTCGTGCGCGGCATCGCGCTGGCCGACTACGTGCCCTTCCTAGACGAGCGCGCGACCTTCCTCGGCCAGTGGGGGCTCAAGCCGTCGCGCGGCGAGGGCGGTGCGTCCTACGACGAGCTCGTCGAGACCGAGGGTCGGCCGCGGCTGCGGATGTGGCTCGACCGCGTGCACACCGAGGGGCTGCTCGAGGCTGCCGTAGTCTACGGCTACTTCCCGTGCGTCAGCGACGGCGACGACCTCGTGATCCTGCACCACGACGGCCCGCAGCAGGGCGAGGAGCGGGCGCGCCTGTCCTTCCCGCGCCAGCGCCGCGACCGGCACCTGTGCCTCTCGGACTTCTTCCGCCCGAACGACTCCGGCGAGACCGACGTCATCGCCTTCCACGTAGTCACGATGGGGTCGGCGGTGTCGCGCGCGACGGCGGAGCTGTTCGAGAAGAACGCCTATCGCGACTACCTCGAGCTGCACGGCCTGTCGGTCCAGCTCACCGAGGCGCTCGCCGAGCTCTGGCACGCGCGCGTGCGCAGCGAGCTCGGCTTCGCCGGCGAGGACGACGCCGACATGGACGCCCTCATCGCGAAGCAGGGCTACCGCGGCTCGCGCTACTCGTTCGGCTACCCGGCCTGCCCCGACGTCGAGCAGCAGGCGGTGCTCGTCGACCTGCTCGAGCCGACGCGCATCGGCGTCGAGCTCTCCGAGGAGTTCCAGCTCCACCCCGAGCAGTCGACGTCGGCGCTGATCGTGCACCACCCCGAAGCCAAGTACTTCAACGCCACATGAGCACCGAGCCTCTAGAGAGCGCAGAACCGCTGGAGAGCGCAGCGCTGCCCGACGCCGTCCTGTTCGACATGGACGGCCTGCTCGTCGAGACCGAGCACCTCTGGTACCGCGCCGAGCTCGCGGTCATCGCCGAGATCGGCGGCGAGTGGACACCGCAGCACCAGGAGGAGCTCGTCGGCGGCCCGCTCGAGCGGGCGGTGGAGCTGCTCGTCGAGTCGTCCGGCGGCGACCACGACCACGACGCCGTCATGACCCTCCTGCTCGACAGCATGGTCCACCTGCTGCGCACGGAGCCGGTCCACTGGCGCCCGGGAGCGACCGAGCTGCTCACGTCGCTGGAGACCGCGGGCGTCCCGCGCGCGCTGGTGTCGGCGTCGTGGCGCAACGTCGTCGACGCCGTGCACGACGCCGTCCTGCACGAGCTCGGGCACGAGCTCTTCGACGTCACCGTCGCCGGCCACGACCTCGAGCGCACCAAGCCGTTCCCCGACCCCTACCTGCACGCCGCGGCGGCGCTCGGCGTCGACCCGCGGCACTGCGTGGTGCTGGAGGACTCGCACACCGGCTCGACCGCCGGCCGGGCCTCCGGCGCTCTCGTCGTCGCCGTGCCCTCGCTCGTGCCGATCGATCCGGCAGAGGGGATGCACGTCGTCGCGTCGCTGACCGAGCTGACGCCGGAGCTGCTGGGCACCTGGTCGTACGCCTGGAGCCCGCGCTGACCCTCGCCCGGCCGGGCGACGGCCTGCCGACGCGGGCAACCACCGACAGGGCGGTGGGAGCGTGAGCTGGGTCTGGGCCGACATCGTGCGCGTCGCGCCGATCCTGGTCTTCCTGCTGAGCATCACGGTCGTCGCCGAGCTCGCCGACGCCGCCGGGGTGTTCGAGTCCGCGGCCTCGCTCGCGAGCCGTCAGGGCGGCGGCTCGGTGCTGCGCCTCTGGCTGCTGCTCGTGGGGCTGGCCGCGGCGTGCACCATCCTGCTGTCGCTCGACACCACCGCCGTCCTGCTCACTCCGGTGGTGATCACGGTGGCGCGTCACCTCGGTCTCCGGCCGTGGCCCTTCGCGCTGGCGACGGTGTGGCTGGCGAACACCGCGTCGTTGCTGCTGCCGGTCTCGAACCTCACCAACCTGCTGCTCGTCGACCAGCTCGGCTGGAGCGTCGCGACGTACGTGGGTCGGATGTGGCTCCCGGCGCTGGTGTCGATCCTCGTCAGCGTCGTCCTGCTGTGGCTGCTGGTGCGCCGGTCCCTGCGCGGACGCTACGAGCACCCGGAGCCGCCGGTGCCGCACGACGTCGTGCTGTACCGCACCGCGCTCGTCGTCTGCCTGCTGCTCGGACCTGCCTTCGTCCTGGGCATCCCGCCGTGGATCGTCGGCTGCGCCGCTGCGCTGGTGCTGGGCGCGGTGTTCGCGTGGCGCTCGCCGCGCGTGCTGCGGCTCGGGCTCGTGCCGTGGCAGCTCGTGGTGACGACGTTGGGGCTCTTCCTCGTGGTCGGGCTGCTCGAGCAGCACGGGCTCACCCAGTGGCTCACGACGGTCGCCGGGACGGCGTCCGACGGCCCGATCGCCTTGCTGCGCACGGCCTTCGTGGGCGCCGCGGCCAGCAACCTCGTGAACAACCTCCCGGCCTACGTCGCGCTGGAGCCGGTGGCCGCATCGTCGCCCGACCGGCTGCTCGCGCTGCTGCTCGGCACGAACCTCGGCCCGCTCATCACGTTGTGGGGCTCGCTCGCTACGCTGCTGTGGCGCGACCGCTGCCGCTCCGGCGGCCTCGAGGTCGGAGCCGGCCGGTTCGCCCTCGCCGGCGTCGTCGGCGTCCCCGTCCTGCTCCTCACCACCACCCTCGCCCTCTGGCTCACCCGCTGACCTTGTCGGGATAGCGCAGACGAGATCTCGTTCCCGTTATGCCGGGAACGCGAAGGCCAGTCGGGAATGCCATCGCATTTCCGGAGATGCCATCGCATCTCCGGGAGGCGACGGCGTCCGGGGGCGGGCTACTCGCTGGCGATGGCTCGCAGGACGTCGAGGCGGGAGGCGGTGAAGGCGGGCCAGAGCGCCGCGACGAGGCCGCCGACGATGCCGAGCGCGAGGAACCAGCCGATCTGGCCGCCGGGGATCGCGAGCACCGTGACGCCCTGCGGCTCGAGGACGCGCTGCAGCAGCGCGCCGTAGACCAGGCCGAGGGCGACGCCGAGCGCGGCGCCGAACAGCGAGATGAGCACCGCCTCGAGGACCACCATGCGGCGCACCTGCGGCCGGCTGGTGCCGACCGCGCGCAGCAGCCCCACCTCGCGGCGGCGCTCGTGGACCGACAGCGCGAGGGTGTTCACGATGCCGAGGAACGCGACGATGACGGCGAGCGCGAGCAGCGCGTAGATGAAGCCGAAGACGCGGTCGAACTGGCTGTTGATCTGCTCCTTGATGCTCGCCTGGTCCTGCAGCGTGACGGTCGGGAAGGGCTTGAGCCGCTTGTCGAGCTCGGCCTTGACGGTCGACAGGTCGGCGTCGGACGCGGCCTTGACGTAGATCGCCGTGTCGAGCTCCCGCGCGCCGATCGACATGAGGGTGGGCATCGACGAGATCCAGCCCTGGTAGGCGCCGGCCTCTTGATAGATCGCGCGGACGGTGAGCTTCCCGGTGCCGTTGACGAACGTCCCCGTGATCGTGTCGCCGACCTTCGCGCCGACCGACGCCGCCGTCTTGTCGTCGACCGCGACGTCGCCGAGCGCGAGGTCCGACAGCGAGCCCGACAACATCGTGAGGTCGACGACCTGGGTGAACTTGCCCGGTTCGACGCCGGTGAGCGCGGACTGGTCGTCCTTCACCTTGATCGGGACCTGCCGGACGTAGGTGACCACCGACGCGCCGGGCGTGTCCTTGACCGCGTCGTAGACGTCGGGGGAGAACGGCTGGAACTTCGCGCCGAAGACGATGTAGTCGGCGCCGATGGTGGTGTCGACGACATCGGCCACCGAGGCCTTGGTCGACGCCGCGATCACGCCGATCGCCGTCATCAGCGCGAGGCCGATGGCGAGCGCGCTCGCGGTCGCCGCCGTGCGCCGCGGGTTGCGGCGGCCGTTCTCCCGCGCGAGACGCCCGATGGCGCTGCCCGAGAAGGGGAGCCCGAGCACGCGCAGCACGCCGCGGCCGATCATCGGGGCCAGCGCGATGATCGCGACGAGGGCGCAGAGCGCGGACACGCCGACGAGCTGCGCCGCGCGCGTGCCGTCGTCGGGCGTCGAGAGACCGCGCTGCGCGGCGACCACGGCGAGCAGCAGCAGGACCGCACCGACGATCGTGCGGACCAGGAGGGATCGTGCCGGCAGCTCGATCTCGTCGCGCATCGCGGCCACCGGCGGCACGACGGCGGCGCGCCGCGCGGGCACGTACGCGGAGATCACCGTGACCGCGACGCCGACGAGGACGGCGACGACGATCGTGCGCGGCTCGATCACGAGCGGCCCGCTGGGCAGCTGGGCGCCGAAGGTGCTGAGCAGCGCCCGGAGCCCGAGCGACACCAGCACACCCCCGACGACGCCGAGAGCAGCAGCGAGCAGCCCGAGCACGGCGGCCTCGGCGAGGACCGAGCGCCGCACCTGGCCGCGGCTGGCGCCGACGGCTCGCAGCAGCGCGAGCTCGCGGGTGCGCTGCGCGACGAGCATCGAGAACGTGTTGAAGATGAGGAAGATCGCGACGAACAGCGCGATGAACGCGAACGTCAGCAGGAACACGTTGATGAACTGGAAGGCGGTCTGCAGCCGGTCGGCGATGTCCTTGCTGCGCTGAGCACCGGTCTGGACCTGGACGCCCTTGCCGAGCTCCTTCTTCACCGCGACCGCGAGCTCGTCCTGGTTCGCACCCGCCTCGGCCTTCACCACGACGCCGGTGACCTTGTCGGGCGACTGCAGCAGCAGCTTCTGGGCGGTCGCGAGGTCGAAGACAGCGAGCGTGCCGCCGTCGCTGCCGGAGATGCCGCGCGACACCAGGCCGACGACCTTGGGTCGTACGTCGCCGCCCGGCGTCGACAGGCGCACGGTGTCGCCGACGGCGACGCCCGCCGACGTGGCGGTCGACTCGAGGAGCGCGACCTCGTCGGGGCCGGTCGGGGCGCTGCCGCTGGTGAGCGACAGCGGGTAGATCGAGGAGTCCGGGACCCAGGTGCTCCCGCGCGCGGCGGTCCCCGGCTCGCCCACGACCTTGCCGTCGGAGCCGATCACGATCGCGCCGTCGGCGTTGACGACGCCGTACGCCTGCGCCACCCCGGGCACCGAGGCCACGCGCGCGATGTCGGCGGAGGGAAGGGTCGGGACGACGTCGCCCGCGGTCGGCGGCCCGCCGCCGCCCGGATTGTTGCCCAGCCCGCTGTCGGCGGTGACCGTGAGGTCGGGGAGCGGCGAGGTGAACAGCGCGTCGAAGGACCGCTTGAGCGAGTCGGTGAAGATGAACGTGCCGGCGACGAACGCGACGCCGACGACGACGGCGAGCAGGGTCAGGGCCAGCCGCAGCTTGTGCTGCAGCAGCGAGCGGAGGGCGGCGCGGAGCACGGGGTCAGACCCGCCCGGCCTCGAACGCCTTCATGCGCTCGAGGACCTTGTCGGCGGTGGGCTGCGCCATCTCGTCGACGATGCGTCCGTCGGCGAGGAACAGGACGCGGTCGGCGTACGACGCCGCGCCGGGGTCGTGGGTGACCATGACGATCGTCTGGCCGAACTCGTCGACGCTGCGGCGCAGGAAGCCGAGCACCTCGGCGCCCGAGCGCGAGTCGAGGTTGCCGGTGGGCTCGTCGGCGAACACGATCGTCGGCCGGCTGGCCAGGGCGCGCGCGCAGGCGACGCGCTGCTGCTGGCCGCCCGAGAGCTCGCTCGGCCGGTGGGTGAGGCGGTCCCGGAGGCCCACCGTGTCGATGACGGTGTCGAGCCACTCGCGGTCGGGCTTGCGGCCGGCGATGTCGAGGGGGAGCGTGATGTTCTCGAGCGCGGTGAGCGTGGGGACCAGGTTGAACGCCTGGAAGACGAAGCCCACGGCGTCGCGGCGCAGGATCGTGAGCTTCTTGTCCGACAGCCCCGAGAGCGCGACGTCGCCGATCCACACCTCGCCGGAGGTCAGCGCGTCGAGGCCGGCCAGGCAGTGCATGAGGGTGCTCTTGCCCGACCCGGAGGGACCCATGATCGCGGTGAAGCGACCGGTCTCGATCTCCACATCGACGGAGTCGAGCGCGGTCACGCGCGTGTCGCCGGAGCCGTAGACCTTGCTGAGGGACGAGGCGCGCGCTGCTGGAGTCACGCCTCCACGCTAACCCGGGCCCTGGGAGCGCGCTCCGTCGATCCCCACCCGCGCGAGTTCGTCAGTCCGACGCCGCCGGCTCGGGCAGCGGCGGCAGCGTGCCGCCGAACGAGGGGCAGCGCTCCTTGTGGTCGCACCAGTCGCAGAGGCGCGAGGGGCTCGGGCGCCAGTCACCGGTCTCGTGGGCGCGCTGGATCGCGGCCCAGAGCGCCGAGACCTTGCGCTCGGTGGCGCGCAGGTCGTCCTCGTCGGGCTCGTAGCGCAGGATCTGCTCGTTGCCGAGGTAGAGCAGCTGCAGCAGGCGGGGGACGACGCCGGTCGCCCGCCAGAGGACCAGGGCGTAGAAGCGCATCTGGAACAGCGCCTTCTGCTCGTAGCCCTCGCCCGGCGCCCGGCCGGTCTTGTAGTCGACGACGCGGGTGTCGCCGGCGGCGTTACGGTCGAGGCGGTCGACGTAGCCCCGCAGCACCAGGCCGTTGTCGAGCGCGGTCTCGACGCGCAGCTCCCGCTCGGCGGGCTCGAGGGTGCTCGGGTCCTCGAGCCGGAAGTAGGTCTCGAGGAGCGGGACGGCCGACGCCAGCCACTCCTGCGCCTCGTCGGCGGAGTCGAACAGCTCGGTGACGAGGGCCTCGTCCTGCTCCTGCACCGCCTCCCAGGCGGCGGGGAGCATCGACGTCGCGGTGGCGACGGTGCGCTCGGCCGGCGGCAGGTCGAAGAGGTCCTCGAGGACCTGGTGGACGACGGTGCCGCGCACCGCCTCGCGGCTGGGCCGCTCCGGGATCCGGTCGACGACGCGGAAGCGGTAGAGCAGCGGGCAGGTCATGAAGTCCGACGCGCGCGAGGGGGAGAGCGACCACCGCGGTCCGGTCTCCCAGGCCTGCGCGGGGTCGACGACCTCGAGCGCCGGGACGACGCCGGCCGTCTCGGTGCCGGTCGGCAGGCTCTCCGCCTGCGGGTTCTCGGGCTGCTCGCTCACGGGGCGACCCTACGGCGGGCCGCCGACAGCCGGGCGACTCGCGGCACCCGGCGTGCCGGAGCGGGCGGCCCGCCCGCCTACTGTGGACGGGTGGCGGACGAGCAGCGGACCGGAGGGCTCTCGTTCCGCCTGGGCGGGATCCCGGTGCACATGCCGTGGAGCAGCCTGCTGGGCATCCTGCTCATCAGCTACTTCTGGATCGACTTCTTCCGCATCGACCCGACCGACGACACCCGTGCCTACGTGCTCACCGGCATCTTCGCGGTCCTCTTCTACGTCACGATCCTCGGCCACGAGCTCGCCCACGCCCTGGCGGCGCGCGCCTCGGGCTTCCCCGTCGCCGGCATCACCTTGTGGTGGCTCGGCGGCTTCACGTCCTTCCGGCGGACGGTGCCCTCGCCGCTGCGCGACGGGCTGATCGCCGCGGCCGGGCCGCTGACCTCGCTCGCGATCGGGATCGTGTGCGGTCTGGGCGCCTCGGCGGCGTACGGCGGCAGCCTCGAGCTCTACGTGCTGGCGTACGCCCTCGCGTGGTCGAACGTGTTCCTCGCGATCTACAACGCCCTGCCCGGGCTGCCGCTCGACGGCGGCAACGTGCTGCGCGCGATCGTCTGGGGGATCACCAAGGACGAGCGGCGGGCCACGGTCGTGGCGGCCTGGGGCGGCCGCGTCGTCGCCCTGCTCGTCGTGTCGATCCCGGTCTGGCAGGCGCTCAGCCGCGGTCGTTCGCCCGACCTGCTCGGAGTGATGTTCAGCGTCGCGATCGCTGCGTTCCTCTGGCAGGGGGCGACGCAGGCGCTGCGCAGCGCGGAGGTCACCGCGCGCGTGCCCCGTCTGTCCGCGCGGGCGCTGGCCCGTCCTGCAGTCGTCGTCGCCGCCGACACCCCGCTGGCCGAGGCGCTGCGGCGGGCCGAGGCCGAGCAGGCGACCGCGCTCGTCGTCGTCGACGCCGCCGGGCGCCCCACGGCGATCGCGAACCCCGCGGCGATCGACGCCGTGCCGCTCGAGCGCCGGCCGTGGGTGCCGGTCTCGTCGGTGTCGTCGGCGTTCGACCCGCGGGCGGCGGTGTCCGCCGAGCTCGGCGGCAACGAGCTGCTGCAGGCGCTGATGGCGGTGCCGTCCGAGACCTACCTGGTGGTCGACCCGTCCGGCCAGCGCGTTGGGGTGCTCGCGGCGTCCGACGTCGAGGCCGCGCTCAGCCACGACTGAGCCGGCGGACGGCGGCACCTGCCGCGCCGCCTATCCTTGCCGACCGTGACCTCCGACCTCTTCGAGCCCACCGGGAGCCGTGGTCGTCGCGGCCCGTTCCGCGTCGGCGACCGCGTCCAGCTCACCGACCCGAAGAAGCGGATGCACACGATCACGCTCGAGGTCGGCAAGCAGTTCCACACCGCCAAGGGCGCGCTCGAGCACGACGACCTGATCGGACGCGACGAGGGCATCATCGTCACCTCGACCCAGGGCACCCCCTACCTGGCGCTGCGCCCGCTGCTGTCGGACTTCGTGCTGTCGATGAAGCGCGGGGCGACGATCGTCTACCCCAAGGACGCCGCGGCCATCGTCGGTCTCGCCGACCTCTACCCGGGAGCCCGGGTGATCGAGGCGGGCGTCGGCTCCGGCGCGCTGTCCTGCTCGCTGCTGCGCGCCGTTGGCGACACCGGCTCGGTGTCGTCGTACGAGCGGCGCCAGGACTTCGCCGACGTCGCGCGGGCCAACGTCGAGGGGTTCTTCGGCGGTCCGCACCCGGCATGGAGCCTGACGGTCGGCGACCTGACCCCGACGCTGCGAGCCCGTCGCGCCGAGGGCTACGACGTCGAGGTCGACCGGGTCGTGCTCGACATGCTCGCGCCCTGGGACTGCGTCCCGGCCGTCGCCGAGGCCCTCGTGCCCGGCGGCGTCCTCGTGGTCTACGTCGCGACGACGACGCAGCTGTCTCGGACGGTCGAGACGCTGCGCACCGACGGCCGGTTCACCGAGCCGCACGCCCAGGAGACCCTCCTGCGCACCTGGCACCTCGAGGGCCTGGCCGTGCGCCCCGACCACCGGATGAACGGCCACACCGGGTTCCTCGTGGTCAGCCGGCGGCTGGCCGGCGGCACGGTGCTCCCGCCCCGGCGCACGCGTCCGGCCAAGGGCGCCTACGGCGAGGACTACGAGCTCCCCGACTGACCCGCCCGGAATTCGTTACCCGGCCGTTGCGACGCGCTGGAGCGTTCGCACGCGCGCGATCCCGGGATCCGTGGGTAGTGTCGAACCCGAGCCCCTCCCGGGAGGTGATCGTCGTGAGCTATCCCGACCCCGTCGACTCGCGCGTGTCCGCGCTGCAGGCCGAGCTGGCCGCTGCCACGGCGCAGAACCAGCGCCTCGTCTCCACGCTGCGCGAGGCCCGCGACCAGATCGTCGCGCTCAAGGAGGAGGTCGACCGCCTCGCCGAGCCGCCGAGCGGGTACGGCGTCTTCCTCGAGCGGCACGACGACGGCTCCATCGACATCTTCACGTCCGGCCGCAAGATGCGCGTCGTCGTCAGCCCCGACATCGACGGCGAGGCGCTGCAGACCGGCCAGGAGGTCATGCTCAACGAGGCGATGAACGTCGTCGGCGTCCGCGCCTACGAGCGCCACGGCGAGATCGTCATGCTCAAGGAGATCCTCGAGGACGGCGTCCGCGCCCTCGTGATCGGCCACACCGACGAGGAGCGCGTCGTCCGCCTCGCTGCTCCGCTGCTCGCCGAGAAGCTCCGCGCCGGCGACTCGCTGCTGCTCGAGCCGCGCTCGCAGTACGTCTACGAGAAGATCCCGAAGGCCGAGGTCGAGGAGCTCGTCCTCGAGGAGGTCCCCGACATCGACTACCGCGACATCGGTGGTCTCGCGACGCAGATCGAGGAGATCCGCGACGCCGTCGAGCTGCCCTACCTGCACGCCGACCTGTTCCGCGAGCACAAGCTGCGCCCGCCGAAGGGGATCCTGCTCTACGGCCCTCCCGGCTGCGGTAAGACGCTGATCGCCAAGGCGGTCGCGAACTCGCTGGCCAAGAAGGTCGCCGAGGTCGAGGGCCGCGAGCAGGGGCGCTCGTTCTTCCTCAACATCAAGGGTCCCGAGCTGCTCAACAAGTACGTCGGCGAGACCGAGCGCCACATCCGCCTGGTGTTCCAGCGGGCGCGCGAGAAGGCGTCCGAGGGCATGCCGGTCATCGTGTTCTTCGACGAGATGGACTCGCTGTTCCGCACCCGCGGGTCCGGCGTCTCCAGCGACGTCGAGAACACGATCGTGCCGCAGCTGCTCAGCGAGATCGACGGTGTCGAGGGCCTCGAGAACGTCATCGTCATCGGCGCCTCGAACCGCGAGGACATGATCGACCCCGCGATCCTGCGGCCCGGCCGCCTCGACGTGAAGATCAAGATCGAGCGTCCCGACGCGCAGAGCGCGGGCGACATCTTCTCGAAGTACCTCACCCCCGACCTGCCGCTGCACCCCGACGACCTCGCCGAGCACGGGGGAGACCCGGTCGCGACCTGCCAGGGGATGATCCAGCGCGCGGTCGAGCGGATGTACACCGAGAGCGACGAGAACCGCTTCCTCGAGGTCACCTACGCCAACGGCGACAAGGAGGTCCTGTACTTCAAGGACTTCAACAGCGGCGCGATGATCGAGAACATCGTGGCGCGCGCCAAGAAGATGGCGATCAAGGACCTCCTCGACCACGGCCAGCGCGGCATCCGCGTGCAGCACATGCTCGCCGCCTGCGTCGATGAGTTCCGCGAGAACGAGGACCTGCCCAACACGACCAACCCCGACGACTGGGCGCGGATCTCGGGCAAGAAGGGCGAGCGGATCGTCTTCATCCGCACGCTCATCCAGGGCAAGCAGGGCACCGAGGCCGGCCGCTCCATCGACACCGTCGCCCCCACCGGCCAGTACCTGTAGGGGCTCCCGTGAACGCCGACTGGCACCGCGCGCACGTGCTGGGTCGCGGTGCGTCGTGGGAGGACCGCGTGCGCTGGCACGAGGAGCACGCGCGCGAGTGCGGCTGCCGCCGTCCGCCGGCCGACATCCAGGCCGAGCTCGACCGCCGCGCCGCTGCTGAGGCTCGCGACTAGGGGCGGGCGAGCACGTCGTCCAGGACGGCGCGGACGGCTCCCGGGGACTCGAACCAGATGAAGTGGCCGGTGCCCGGGACGACGACGACCTCCGCGGCGTCGCCGATGGCCTCGGCCGTGTCCGTCGACGCCGTCAGCGGCATGGGGCTGCTGGCGCCATGGACGAACACGGTCGGGACCGCGCACCCCGCGAGCCGGCCCGCGAGCCCGGGCAGCGCCGCCTGCACCGACTCCCAGGTGCCGGCGTAGGCCTCGACCGACATCGCGATCGGCGGCATCGGCGGCGCCGAGGACGGGTCGGCGTAGTACGCCGGCCACGCCAGGCTCAGCGACTCCAGCGCGTCGTCGACCGTGCCCTCGCCGGCCATCGCGCGGGCATCGAGCTCCTCCATCCGCTCCCGGCTCTCGGCCGGCGTCCCTGCGGACATCGCCGCGGCGAACTCCGCCTCGCCGCCGTCGCCGACACCGCCGAGGGGATCGACCACGACCGCGGCCAGCAGCCGGTCGGGGTGCGCCGCGAGGACGTGCAGCAGCAGGTGCCCGCCCCACGAGTGGCCCACGACCACGGCCCGGTCCCAGCCCAGCGCGTCGAGCACCAGCGCGACGTCGTCGGCCTGCGTCGCGACGTCGTAGGGCTCCGTCGCAGTGCTGGGGGACAGCCCGCGCTGCTGGTAGCGCGCCACGCGGTAGCCGTCGTCGAGCTCGGCGACGAGGTCCTCGAGGTAGCCGACGCCGAGCCCCGGCCCGCCGTGCAGCAGGAGCACCGGCGTGCCGGAGCCGCTCACCGTGCCGACGAGCGCACCACCGGGCACCGCTGCTTCGAAGGTCTCCATGCGCGCACGCTAGCCGCGCAGGCCCCGCGACGGAGGCAGTTGCGCGCCGACCGCCGCCGGGATCAGGAGGGCCGCGCCGACCCGCGGTCGTCGGTGAAGAACGTGTCGAGGTCGACACCCTTCGCGCCGCGGCCGAAGCCGTCGAAGCGACCCTCCTCGGCGAGCAGGCGAGCGGCGTCGAGGAAGCCGCCCCACGCGGCGCGGGCGAGCGCGCCGCCGACGCTGATCCGGCGTACGCCGAGCGCCGCCAGGTCGTCGACGGTGATGTCGTCGGGCCACGCCATGCGGACGTTGCGCGGCTTGGGGGCGACGGCCTCGACGATCCGCGCGATGTCGTCGGGACGGCGCAGCCCGGGGGCGTACAGGCAGTCGGCACCGGCGGACGCGTACGACGTCAGCCGGACGACGATCTCGTCCAGGGACGGCCGGCCCCACAGCAGGCCCTCGGCGCGCGCGACGAGCAGCGTGTCGCCGCCGGTGGCGTCGATCGCGCGACGGGCCGCGCGGATCCGTTCGACGGCGTCGTCGACGTGCCCGAGGTCG
>JBGAJT010000066.1:0-13057 GCA_044224785.1 Candidatus Nanopelagicales bacterium
GCTGTGTCGTCCTCCCCGGTCGTCCCCAGGATGTCCCCGGCTGTGCACGGGCTCGTCCGCAGGCTCGTCCACACGGGGATCCGTGGTCTGCCCACAGAGTTATCCCCAGGCTGTGAACACGCGGGGTGACCACCGGGAGTCACCGATCACGCGGCGTGATCGCTCCCAGGGTGGACGGCGTAGCCGCGCTCCCGCCCCCGCCGGCGGGCATCCGGCGGGCATCCGGACGGCGTCGGTCAGGCCTGGCGCGCGGTGCTCTTGATCCGGGCCGTGAGGTCGGTGACCTGGTTGTAGAGCGAGCGGCGCTCGGCCATGAGCTGGCGGATCTTGCGGTCGGCGTGCATGACGGTGGTGTGGTCGCGGCCGCCGAAGGCCTGGCCGATCTTGGGGAGCGACAGATCGGTGAGCTCGCGGCAGAGGTACATCGCGATCTGGCGCGCGGTGACGAGCACCCGGGAGCGCGAGGAGCCGCAGAGGTCGTCGACGGTGACCCCGAAGTAGGCGGCCGTCTGCATCATGATGATCGACGACGTGATCTCGGGGCCGGCCTGGTCGGTGATGAGGTCCTTGAGGACCACCTCGGCCAGCGGCAGGTCGACCGGCTGGCGGTTCAGGCTCGCGAACGCGGTGACGCGGATGAGCGCACCCTCGAGCTCGCGGATGTTGGTCGAGATCTTCGACGCGATGAACTCGAGGACCTCCGGGGGAGCGGAGAGCCGCTCCTGGTCGGACTTCTTGCGCAGGATCGCGATACGGGTCTCGAGGTCGGGCGGCTGGACGTCGGTGATGAGGCCCCACTCGAACCGCGACCGCATCCGGTCCTCGAAGTCCTGCAGCTGCTTGGGCGGCAGGTCGCTGGTGACGACGATCTGCTTGTTCGCGTTGTGCAGCGTGTTGAACGTGTGGAAGAACTCCTCCTGCGTCTGCACCTTGCCGCTGAGGAACTGGATGTCGTCGACGAGCAGGACGTCGACATCCCGGTAACGGCGCTGGAAAGCGGCGGCCTTGTCGTCACGGATCGAGTTGATGAACTCGTTCGTGAACTCCTCCGAGCTGACGTAGCGCACCTTCTGGCCGGCGTAGAGCGTGCGGCTGTAGTGGCCGATCGCGTGCAGCAGGTGGGTCTTGCCCAGGCCGGACTCGCCGTAGATGAACAGCGGGTTGTAGGCCTTGGCCGGCTGCTCGGCGACGGCGACCGCGGCGGCGTGCGCGAAGCGGTTGCTCGAGCCGATGACGAAGGTGTCGAAGGTGTACTTCGGGTTGAGCCGGCTGCTCTCCTCGTTGCGGGTGCCGGGCGAGCCGGTGCCGGGGCGGGCCTGCTCGACCGCGGGGGCCGAGGCCTGCAGCGGGGCGACCGTCGGGGTCGGTGCGACGACCGCGGGGTCGGCGTACGTCGAGTCCGCGAGGTCGTCGGTGGCGTCGTCGTCGAGCGCCGGGGCGATCGAGGGGTCGACGGTGACGGCGATCCGGACGTCGCGGCCCAGGGTGCGCGAGAGCGCCTCGACCACCTGCGGGCGCAGCTTGCTCTCCAGGACGTCCTTGGTGAACTCGTTGGGCGCCGCGATCAGCGCGGTGTCCTCGACGATGGCCAACGGCTTGGTGAGGGAGACGAACGCCCGCTGCTGCGAGCTCATCCCCTGGTCGCCGAGGGAGTCCAGGGCCCGGGTCCACACATCGGTCAGGTCCAGGTCGTCGGCCTCGGCCACGGTGGGTCCCCTCTCACTGCCGGTGATGCCGGCTCGTCCTCGCGCGTCCACACGCTCGTCCACAGGTGTGGAACGGGCCGCGGCGGCCCGGAGCGAGGTCGCGGGACCCCGTCACGTCGTGGTCGATCGTCGTGCTCCGCGTGTGGATGACGGCGACCGTAGTCGCGTCCGCACGACCCCCGTCAAGGGGTTGTCCACAGGCAGCGGCGGGAGTCTGCCACGAGTGCCCGGTTTTGTCCGCGTGTCGCTGCCGGCCTCGAGACCCCCGGGCGAGGACGATAGGGCGTTTGCGCCGGGGACGACGGCGAGGGGCTCGCGGTTTGACCCTCTCCTGACCGGCCCCGTACCGTGGAGGCGCTCACGTCTGCCCCCGGCGCCCTGCGCCGAGACGTCAGCGGCCCCCGTCGAGTGCCGACGCGCCTGTCGCGCCGGTGTCCGATGGTGGCCGGTCCTGCTGGCGCAGGTCCGCCCCCGCAGCACGACCCCGTTCCACCCGACCGGTACGCCGGTCCCCCACGCCTGGTCAGGTCCGCCCTGACCCACGACGGTTCGGAGCCGACCGATGAGCAAGCGCACGTACCAGCCGAACAACCGCCGTCGCGCCAAGACGCACGGCTTCCGCCTGCGCATGCGCACCCGCGCCGGCCGCGCCATCCTCTCGGCGCGCCGCCGCAAGGGCCGCACTGAGCTGTCGGCCTGATCCACCCTGCCTGCGCCGGTGCTCCCGAGCACAGCGCGGTTGCGGCGTAGCCGGGACTTCAGCGAGACCGTCCGACGGGGAGCCCGGGCCGGCAGGCCCCTCCTCGTCGTCCACCTCGACACCGGCTCCGACGCCGCCTCCGCCCCCGCATCCCGTCCCGGGTCAGACCCGAGGGCGGGATTCGTCGTGAGCAAGGCGGTCGGCGGCTCGGTCGTGCGCCATGCGGTCACCCGCCGGCTGCGCCACGTCGTGGGGCCGCGCCTCGCGCACCTGCCGACCGGTTCGCGGCTGGTCGTGCGCGCGCTCCCGGCCTCGGCGACGGCGAGCTCCGAGGCCCTCGCGGCCGACCTCGACGTCGCGCTCGAGCGCGCCCTGCGCACCGCGCGGGCGACGCAGGCCATCACCGCAGAATCGGTGCCGTCATGAGCAACCGCGCCGTGCAGGCGGCGCGACGAGGTGTCGACCTCACCGTCGGTCGCGTGATGCGGGCACTGCTCAGCGGGCTGATCGTGGGCTACCAGCGGCTGATCTCGCCGATGCTCGCGCCGCGGTGCCGCTTCTACCCGTCCTGCTCGTCCTACGCCCTCGAGGCGGTCCGGGTGCACGGTGCGGCCAAGGGCACGGTGCTCGCCACCGCCCGGGTCTGCCGGTGCCACCCCTGGAACGACGGCGGCGTCGACCACGTCCCTCCGAAGGGCGCCTGGAAGCCGGCGCCCTACGTCCCGCTCGAGAACCACGACGACCTGCGCGCGGCGATCGCGGCGCAGGACGCCGGCGGCGCCCCGAGCACCCCTGAGCCCCACCACCCCCGGAACCGGAGCGCGGCGTGAACTGGAACCCCCTGTCCTGGCTCGAGGACATCGTCAGCTGGATCCTCGTCCACTGGCACTCGCTGTTCGCGATCCCGTTCGGCTACGACTCCGGGTGGTCGTGGGCCTTCTCGATCGTCGGCCTCGTGGTCATCATCCGCATCGCGCTGATCCCGCTGTTCGTGCGCCAGATCAACAGCCAGCGCAACATGCAGATGCTGCAGCCCAAGATCAAGGAGATCCAGGCCAAGTACGCCGGGGACCGCGAGCGCCAGAGCCAGGAGATGATGGCGCTCTACAAGGAGACCGGGACCAACCCGCTCGCGAGCTGCCTGCCGATCCTGGCCCAGGCGCCGATCTTCTTCGCGCTGTTCCGCGTCCTCAACTACGGCGTCGCCGCCAACGTCCCCTACGGCGTCATGACGCAGGAGGAGACCTCGTCGGCGTACCACTCGACGATCTTCGGCGTCCCCCTGTGGGCGACCTTTACCAAGGCGGCCGAGACGCCCAACGCGACGGCGACGCACATCCTCACGGTCATCCTCATCGTGCTCATGACGGCGACGACGTTCACCTCGCAGCGCCAGCTGATCATCAAGAACAGCGCGCCCGGCAACCCGATGGTCCAGCAGCAGAAGATCCTGCTCTACGTCTTCCCGCTGATCTTCGCCGTCACCGGCATCAACTTCCCGGTCGGTGTGCTCATCTACTGGCTGACCACCAACCTGTGGTCGATGGGCCAGCAGTTCTACGTGATCCGCAACAACCCCCAGCCTGACACCCCGGCGTACGCCGCCTGGGAAGCGCGGGAGGCGGCGAAGCGGGCCAAGAAGAACGGCGGGGTGGACCCCGAGGCGCCGGTGCAGACCATCATCGAGGCCCAGCCGCGCCAGCAGCCCAAGAAGCAGAGCCGCAGCCAGCGCCAGAAGGGCGGCCAGCCCAGCCAGGCCCAGCCCAAGCAGGGGCAGAACGGCAACGGCAGCTCCGAGGACGCCGGCGACGGCGACGCGGAGCCCGAACCACCGGCCGCCTCAGCCTGACCTGTTTCCCGTGAAACACCCCTCGACCCCGGGCGCCCGCACGGCGCCCCTGTTCCGGAAGCCGAGCACCGATGACTGACACGACCGACGCCCCCGAGGCCACCGAGCCCGACGAGGCTGTCGCCCCCGTTTCCCGTGAAACAGGCACTGCCGCCCTCGAGCACGAGGGCGACATCGCCGCGGACTACCTCGAGGGCCTGCTGGACATCGCCGACCTCGACGGCGACATCGACATGGACGTCGAGGGCGATCGTGCCCTCGTGAGCATCGTGGGCGGCGACATCGCCCACCTCGTGGGCGACCACGGCAAGGTGCTCGACGCGCTCCAGGAGCTGACCCGCCTCGCCGTCACGCGGGAGACGGGGGAGCGGTCGCGCCTCATGCTCGACGTCGCCGGCCACCGCGAGGCCCGCCGCCAGGCGCTCACGGCGCTGGGTACCGAGGCCGCCGAGCGCGCCTCGAGCACCGGCGAGTCCGTGCGCCTCGAGCCGATGAGCCCGTTCGAGCGCAAGGTCGTCCACGACGCCGTCGCCGCGGCCGGCCTCACCAGCGAGTCCGAGGGCGTCGAGCCGAACCGCTACGTCGTCGTCGTGCCGAAGGCCTGACGGGCACCACGCCCGTGACCGAGCTGCCGGAGACGGCGCCGTCTGCTCCGCCGACCGTGCCCGAGGGGCCGGACCCGGCGGACGCCGTCGTGCGGGAGCGCCTCCGGGCGCGGTACCCGGACGCGGCCGAGGGCCTCGAGCGCTACGCCGCGCTCCTGGCCGGGGACGGCGTCGTGCGCGGGCTGATCGGTCCGCGCGAGGTCGGGCGGCTCTGGAGCCGGCACCTGGCCAACTGCGCCGTGCTCGAGGAGCTCGTGCCGCAGGACGCCCGGGTCGCCGACGTAGGCTCGGGCGCCGGGCTCCCCGGGCTGCCGCTGGCGCTGGTGCGCCCCGACGTCCGCGTCGTGCTCGTCGAGCCGCTGCTGCGCCGCTCCACCTTCCTGTCCGAGGCGGTCGACGAGCTGGGGCTCGCCGAGCGGGTGGAGGTGCTGCGCGGCCGGGCCGAGGACGTCGCCCTCGAGGTCGACGTCGTCACCGCCCGGGCCGTGGCCCCGCTGGACCGGCTGGCCGGCTGGACGCTCCCGCTCGCCCGGCTCGGCGGCACGCTCCTCGCGCTCAAGGGCGAGGGGGCGCTGGAGGAGATCGTGGCCTCCGCCGCCGCGCTGGAGAAGGTCGGCGGCGGGCGCGCCGAGGTCCTCGAGTGCGGCGTCGGCCTGGTCGACCCGCCCACCACCGTCGTCCGCGTCGTCCGCCTCACCGCGGGACGGCGCAGGGGACGCTCCGCAGGAGGAGCCCGATGACCGAGCCCGCAGCCGTGGCTGCCCCGCACGACGCGGCCGTCGGGGACGGCCCGCGCACCGCCGGCGGGCTGGGCTGGCCGCTGGCCGACGGCGTACCCTCGGGCGGCCTGGGCTGGCCGACCAGCACCGGCGCAGCCACCGAAGCAGGGGAGGAGAGCGCGTGAGCGTCGACGACACCCCGCTCGCGCGCGCCGCGGAGGCCGCGGTCGCGGTCAAGCACCGCCGCTTCGGCGAGGACCTGCCCCGCCCGGCCAAGACCCGGGTCATCACGGTCGCCAACCAGAAGGGCGGCGTCGGCAAGACGACCTCCACGGTCAACCTGGCCGCCGCCCTCGCCCTGCAGGGCCTGTCGGTGCTCGTCATCGACCTCGACCCGCAGGGCAACGCCTCCACCGCGCTCACCGTGGAGCACCACGTCGACGTACCGAGCATCTACGACGTCCTCATCGAGGGCCGCCCGCTGGCCGAGGTGGTCGTGCCGGTGCCCGACATCGAGGGCCTGTGGTGCGCGCCGGCCACCCTCGACCTCGCCGGCGCGGAGATCGAGCTGGTCTCGATGGTTGCCCGCGAGCACAAGCTGCGCCGCGCGGTCGGGGTCTACCTCCCGGTGCACGAGCAGGCCCACGGCCGCCTGGACTACGTCCTGGTCGACTGCCCGCCCAGCCTCGGGCTGCTCACCCTCAACGCCCTGGTCTGCGCCGACGAGGTGCTCATCCCGATCCAGTGCGAGTACTACGCGCTGGAGGGCCTCGGCCAGCTGCTGCGCACGGTCGGGCTGGTGACGGCCGAGCTCAACCCCGGCCTCGACGTCTCGACCATCCTGCTCACCATGTTCGACGCCCGGACCCGGCTGGCCGCCCAGGTCGCCGACGAGGTCCGCGAGCACTTCGGCCCCAAGGTGCTGCGCACCGCGATCCCCCGCTCGGTGCGCGTCTCCGAGGCGCCGTCCTACGGCCAGACGGTGCTCACCTACGACCCCGGCAGCACCGGGGCGCTCTCCTACCTCGAGGCCGCGCGCGAGCTCGCCCGCCAGGGCACCTCGGGTGTGGACGCCGATGCGCCGCAGGAGCGGCCCGATCAGGACTGATCCACCGCTGGAGCGGTGGTAGAGGCGGCGGCTGTTCTCGGGAGTCGTCGGGGTAGGGTCGGCGCGACCGGCAGCCCGCACGCGGGCGGTCAGCAGCAGGCAGCGACAGGCAGCGGCACGGAGGAGCACGGGTGAACCAGCGGCGAGGACTCGGACGCGGCCTCGGGGCGCTCATCCCCAGCGCGGAGCCCGCCGCCCGCACGCCCGAGCCCGACGGCACCGGGGCCGAGCCGGCGGTGCAGACCTCCGCCGAGCACCTCGGCGAGCTCGAGGAGGTCACCGGGGCGCGCTACGCCGAGATCCCGCTCGACGACATCCGGCCCAACCCGCGCCAGCCCCGCTCGGTCTTCGAGGAGGAGGCCCTCGCCGAGCTCGTGCACTCGATCCGCGAGATCGGGCTGCTGCAGCCGATCGTCGTGCGGCCGGTGCCCGACGCCGCCGCCGCCGGGCCGCACTACGAGCTGGTCGCGGGCGAACGTCGCTGGCGCGCGGCGCGCGAGGCGGGCCTGGACCCGATCCCCGGGATCGTGCGCGAGACGGCCGACGACGTCCTGCTGCGCGACGCCCTGCTCGAGAACCTGCACCGCAGCCAGCTCAACGCGCTGGAGGAGGCCGCGGCCTACCAGCAGCTGCTCGACGACTTCGGCTGCACCCAGGAGGAGCTCGCGACGCGTATCGGGCGCAGCCGGCCGCAGGTGAGCAACACGCTGCGCCTGCTGCGGCTGCCGGCGCCGGTCCAGCGGAGGGTCGCGGCGGGCGTCCTGTCGGCGGGCCATGCTCGGGCTCTGCTGGCGCTCGACGAGCCGGAGGCCATGGAGAAGCTGGCGGGTCGCATCGTCGCCGAGGGCCTGTCGGTGCGGGCGACCGAGGAGATCGTCGCGGTCGGCGAGGCCGACGGTCGCGAGCGCGTCCGGGTCGCTCGCCCGCGTCGTCCGTCGGCACCGGGGCTGACCGAGATCGCGGACCGGCTCTCCGACCGGCTGGAGACGCGCGTGCGGATCGAGGCCGGCAAGTCCAAGGGCAAGGTCACGATCGAGTTCGCGACGCTCGACGACCTGCGGCGGATCGTCGACGTGATCGAGCGGGACTCGTAAGTCCTTGTTGCGCAAGGATTTTCCCGGCTCTTCGTGAGGATTCGCGCTCCTCTCTCTGTCGGAGAGGCGCGCGACTCCTACGGCGAACCTTGGTGCGGGTGGGGCTCGGCGTCCGGTGGCGTGGCTGTCGGAGAGGCGCGCGACTCCTACGGCGAACCTTGGTGCTCGCTCCGCCTCCTTCGTCGGCGTCGCTGCGCTCCGCTTGATGTTCGCCTCCGGAGTCGCCCGCCTCTCCGCGCGTTGACCGCCTTCTCTTCTGTGTGGGCTTCGTGGGGATGGGCTTTGACCTGGCGGGGGGGGGGTGTGTGTGGGCCGACCGACCTGCGGCCGGTCGGCTCCGCCGGCTCACGGGGCGGGCGTTCTCGGAGGGCTGTCGGGGCGGCTTCTGGTCGGTGCCCTTGCGGGGCGACGGGGGCGCCGGGTGGGATTGGCCGGCGTAAGACCTTGCGCTGCAGACGGTCTCAGCGGGTGAGAGCCTGCTCGACGAGGGCTGCGGTGAGCGATCCGAGGTCGGTGCCGCTGGCGGCGACGGCCTGCGGGTACGTCGACGTCTCGGTCATGCCGGGCGCGACGTTGACCTCGAGGAACCACGGCGTGCCGTCGGCGTCGACGATGACGTCGCTGCGCGACCAGTCGCGCAGGCCGAGGGTACGGTGCACGGTGAGCGCGAGCTCCGCGCACGCGGCGAGGGTCGCCTCGGGCAGCCGCGCGGGGACGAAGAACTCCGTGGCGCCGGCGGTGTAGCGCGCTCCGTAGTCGTACCAGCCGCCGTCGGCCGCGATCTCCACGACCGGAAGGGATCGCGGGCCTGCGGCGTCCTCGACGACGGAGATCGCGACCTCGGTGCCCTCGACGAAGCGCTCGATCATCGCGGTGTCGCCGTAGGCGAACGCGGCGACCATCGCGGCGGGGAGGTCCTCGGCCGCGCGCACGACGGTGCAGCCGAGCGACGACCCGCCGCGCGTCGGCTTCACCATGAGCGGCAGGCCGAGACGTGCGACGACGGCGTCGAGCACGGCTCCCGCACCGAGCTCGCGGAACGTCGCATGCGGCAGCGCCACCGACTCCGGGACGGCGACACCCGCAGCGCGGACCAGGCCCGAGGCCACCGGCTTGTCGAAGGCGCGGCGTGCGGCGGCCGGGGTGCTGCCGACGTAGGGCAGGCCGAGCGCCTCGAGCACGTCGCGGATCGCGCCGTCCTCGCCCGGCGCTCCGTGCAGCAGCGGGACGACGCACGCCGGTCGGTCGGCGGCGAGCGCGGCCAGCAGGTGCGCGTCGGCGTCGAGCACCGCGACGTCGCCGCCGGCGTTGCGCAGGGCGTCGGCGACCCGGCGGCCCGAACGGATGGAGACGTCGCGCTCCGGGGACAGTCCTCCGGCGAGGACCACGACACGGCCGGTGCTCATACGGCATAACCCCTTGTCCAGCAACGGTTCTCGGTCATGTCAGGCGAGGTCGGGACGCGGTGAGGACGGGCCCTCGCGGTCGGCGCGCGGTACCGGCGACCCGAAGGTCTCGGCCACCTCGAGCTCGGCCTCGACGACCCCGGCGAGGCGGCGCACGCCCTCCCGGATCCGGTCGGGCTCGGGGTAGCAGTACGACAGCCGCAGCGAGTCGCGGCCCTGGCCGTCGGCGTAGAAGCCGACGCCGGGGACGTAGGCCACCAGCGCCGCGACCGCGCGCGGCAGCATCGCCGTCGCGTCGAGGCCCTCGGGCAGCGTCACCCACGAGTAGAAGCCGCCCGCCGGCACGGTCCAGTTCGTGCCCGCCGGCATCAGCGCGTCGAGCGACTCGAGCAGTGCGTCGCGCCGTTCGCGGTAGAGCTCGCGGAAGACCTTCACCTGGTCGAACCACGGCTGCGTCGCGAGGTACTCCGACACGGTCAGCTGCGTGTACTGCGACGGGCAGAGCGTGGCCGTCTCGTTGGCGAGCACGAGCTTCTCGCGCACGCCGTGCGGCGCGAGCGCCCAGCCCACGCGCAGCCCGGCGGCGATCGTCTTGGAGAACGTGCCGAGGTAGATGACGCCGTCGGCCTCGTCGGCACGGATCGCGCGCGGCACGGAGCCGTCGAAACCCAGCAGGCCGTAGGGATCGTCCTCCAGGAGCAGGATCCCCTCGCGGCGGGCGATCTCGAGGATCTCGGTGCGCCGCGCCGGCCCCTGCGTCACGCCCGCGGGGTTGTGGAACGACGGGATCGTGTAGAGCAGCTTGATCGTGCGGCCCGAGGCGCGCACCGCCGCGATCGCCTCGCGCAGCGCGTCGGGCCGCAGCCCCTCGTCGTCCATCGGCACGTGCACGACGTCGCACTGGTAGGACGAGAAGACGCCGAGCGCGGTCACGTACGTCGGTGCCTCGACGAGGACGACGTCGCCTGGGTCGCAGAACACGCGCACGACGAGGTCGAGCGCCATCTGCGAACCGGCGGTCACGACGATGTCGTCGGGGTGCGCGGTGATCCCGTTGGGCGCCATCACCTCGAGGATCTGCTCGCGCAGGACCGGGTCGCCCTGGCCCGAGCCGTACTGCAGCGCCTGGTGGCCGCGCTCGCGCAGCAGCCGCGCGACGGTGTCGGCGAGCTGGTCGAGCGGGAGCGCCGAGACGAAGGGCATGCCGCCGGCGAGCGACACGACCTCGGGCCGCGACGCGACGGCGAAGAGCGCGCGGACCTGGGACGCAGTGAGCCCGCGCGTGCGTGCCGCGTACGCGTCGACCCAGGGGTCCAGACGCGTTCCGGGGGCGCTGCGGGGAGTCTCCACGACCGGTCACCTCGTGGTCGGGCGGGTGGCCGGACCTCGCGCACCCGACGACGCTGTGGGGTGCCGTGCCGACCTCGTCAGCACCTAGGATCGCCTATGAGCACGGGGAGGTGGCATGCGGGTCGTCGGTTGGATCGTCGCGGTCCTGGTCGGTGCGCTCGTGGTGGGCTTCATCGTGAGCCTGGTGCGGCCGCACCGCCGCGAGCTGCCGCGGCCCGTCACCGGCTGATCCGATGGCCGTCTCGCGGCGCCTCGCGCCGCTGACCCGCGACTCCCTCGACGAGCTGCCCTCGCCCTGCCGGTCCTGCACGCGGTGGGAGCTCGACGCCGTCGCGCGCGGCCGGGTCGAGGCCGACGGGTGCGGCGCCGAGGCCAAGGCGGAGTGGCTGTCGGCCACGCTGCTGGACTGGGGGTCGTGCGGCCTGGTCGTCCGGGTCGACTCCGAGATCGCCGGGTACGCGCTGTACGCGCCGGCGGCCTACCTGCCGGGGCTCGCGGCGTACCCCACCACCCCGATCTCCCCCGACGCCGTCGCTCTGGCGGCCCTGCGGGTCGAGCCCGCCTGGGCCGGACGGGGGCTGGCCCGCACGCTCGTGCAGGGCATGGCGGCCGACCTCGTGCGCCGCGGCGTGCGGGCCGTGGAGGCCGTCGCGACCACGCGCGGCGACTCCGAGTGCCTGGTGCCCGCCGACTTCCTCCTCGCGATCGGTTTTACGACCGTGCGGCCGCACCCGCGCACGCCGCGGCTGCGCCTGGACCTCCGCTCGACCTCGCCGTGGCGCGAGGACGTCGTGGAGGCCGCGCTCGAGCGCCTGCTCGGCCGTCGGCGCCCGGTCCCCCTCCACCGGGAGGACCCGGCCCTGTTCCGGGCCCCCACGAACCCGGGACATTCCTGACTCTTGAGTCAGTAAGAGGCTTCACAACCCCCCGGTCGCGCCCTACCCTCCCTCCATGGAGATCCGCGACCTCGCGCCCGGCACCGACACCCTCGACGTCACGTGGGACGACGGCGTGACCACGACGTACCTCTGGCTCTGGCTGCGCGACCACAGCCACGACCCGGCGACGCTGCACCCGGTCAGCCAGCAGCGCCTGGTGTTCACGGCCGGTGTCCCCGCCGACATCGCGGGCGTCCGTGCGGAGGTCGTCGACGGCGAGCTCGTCGTCGACTGGGTCGGCGGCGGCACCTCGCGCCTGCCGGTGTCCTTCCTCGAGCGCTACCGCGTGCCCGCGACGGTGCCCACGCGCATCGACATCGACCGTGTGCTGTGGGACTCGACCACGATCTACCCGACGCCGTCGGTGCCCTACGACGAGGTCATGGGCTCCGACGAGGGCACGATCCGCTGGCTGCAGGAGGTCGCGCGCTGGGGCTTCGCGCTGGTGACGGGTACGCCGGCCACCACGGACGCCACGAAGGAGCTCGTCGAGCGGGTGGCCTACATCCGCGAGTCGATCTTCGGCGGCTTCTGGTGGTTCACCGCCGACCTCAAGCACGACGACCTGGCGTACACGAACACCGAGCTGCTCGCGCACACCGACGGCACCTACTCCCACGACGGCCCGGGCCTGCAGCTGCTGCACTGCATCGAGTTCCTCGACCCGGTCGGCGGCGACTCGACGATGGTCGACGGGTTCCGCATCGCCGCCGAGCTCAAGGACAAGAACCCCGAGGCCTACGAGCTGCTCAGCTCGTTCTCGGTGCCGGGGCAGTACATCGGCGACGGCGCGCACCTGATGTCGTCGCGCCCGGTGTTCCGCTACGACCAGACCGGCGAGCTCGTGCAGGTCTCGTTCAACAACGGCGACCGCGCCCCGTTCCTGCTGCACCCCGACGAGCAGCGCGCGTTCTACGACGCGCTGCGCGCCTTCGAGGAGCTCGCCAATGACGAGCGCCTGCAGTGGAAGCACGTGCTGCAGCCCGGCGAGGCGATGCTCTTCGACAACTGGCGCGTCCTGCACGGCCGCAAGGCCTACAGCGGCACCCGCACCCTGTGCGGCGCCTACCTCAACCACGAGGACTTCGAGTCCCGCCTCCGCCGCGGCGTCTGACCCAGCCCCCTCGCGGGCCGGATCGGGGTCAGGGCTCTTCGGGGGCGAAGAAGCGGACCACCGCTGCGGCGATGCCCTCGGCGACGGCGTCGCGGAACGCGGGGTCGGCCAGGCGGCGGGCGTCGCGCGGGCTGGAGAGGTAGCCGCACTCGATGCGTACCGCGGGCATCCGGGTCATGCGCAGCAGGTCCCAGGTCTTGGAGTGCGTGCGGCAGTCGGTGAGGTCGGTGCGCAGGCAGATCTCCTCCTGCACCATCTCGGCGAACCGGTGGCCCAGCGACGAGCCCGAGCCGGTGACCTGGTCGCCGAAGTAGAACGTCGCGCAGCCCGAGGGCGCGGGCGACGAGTCCGCCGAGGAAGCCGGCGACGACGATGAGGACGAAGTCTCCGGTGATGCCCATGCGCTGTGATCCAGCGCCCGGGCGCCGGCTCCGTCATCGTCTCACGCGGCGCCTCAGCCGTGCGACG
>JBGAJT010000067.1:0-13032 GCA_044224785.1 Candidatus Nanopelagicales bacterium
TGCCCGAGCTGGAGGACGTCCGTCCCGCGGCGGCGCGCGCGGTGGTGACCGAGGTGCTCGCGCACGCCGGCGACGTCGGCGGCGACACCGACGTCCTCGAGCGGATCGACCCGTCGATGCCGCGACCTGACGACGAGGTCGAGGTCGAGCTGTTCGCCGAGCGCACCGACGACGCGCTCACGCGGCTGCTCGCGGCGTACGGCATCGACGTGTGGCCGGTGGTGCCGGTCGCGTCCGAGGAGCAGGCGGTGTCGGCCGCGGTCGAGCTCGGGTTCCCCGTGGCGCTCAAGACGTTGGACCCGCGATTCGCGTCGCGGACCGACCTCGGCGCGGTGCGGCTCAACATCGAGAACGAGCGCGCGGTGCAGACGGCGTACCTTTCGATGGTCGCCAACCTCGACCCCGACGCGATCCGGCACCTCGTCGTGCAGCGGATGGCGTCGGCGGGCGTGGCGTGCGTGGTCGCGTCGGCGGAGGACCCGCTGTTCGGCCCGGTCGTCACCTTCGGCCTCGCCGGCGTCGTCCCCGAGCTGCTCGGCGACCGTGGCTACCGGATCCCGCCGCTCACCGACCAGGACGCGCGCGACCTCATCCGCACGCCGGGAGCCTCGCCGCTGCTGCACGGCTTCGGCGGCACGCGCCCGGTCGACACCGACGCGCTCGAGGACCTGCTCGTCCGCGTCGGCCAGCTCGCCGACGACCTGCCCGAGCTCGCCGACCTGCGGCTCGAGCCCGTGGTGGTCTCGCCCACGGGTCTCGCGGTCCTGGGCGCCCGCGCGACGGTGCGCCAGGCCGAGGCGCGCTGGGACTCGGCCACGCGTCGCCTGGGCATCTGAGGCGCCGGGAAACGCGGTTCGGGGGTGTCCTACCGGCGTGATGGGATAGGCGCATGAGCAGCGACGCGCCGACGGCGGAACCTCGCGTCAGCGTCCGGGAGGCGCTCAATCCGCGGATCACGCGGGTGCTCATCGGGCTCGGGCTCTCGGCGCTGGGCAACGGCCTGGTGCTGGCGCTCTTCGTCGTCTACCTCAACCAGGTCCGCGGCTTCGACCTGCGGACGGCGGGACTGGTGCTCACCTTCCAGGCGCTGCTCGGCCTGGCCGTGTCTCCCGTCGTCGGCTCGATCGTCGACCGGATCGGGCCGCAGCCGGTGCTGGCGGTGGGCTGCCTCATCATGGCCGTGTCGACGGCGGCGTTCGGCTTCGTCACGACGGTGCCGCAGGCGATCGGCGTCTCGGTCTTCATGGCGATGGGCAACGGCGCGATGTGGCCGCCGCAGGCGGCGCTGCTCACGCGGCTGTCCAAGCCCGAGCACCGCCAGCGCGTCTTCGGCCTGCAGTTCATGATGCTCAACCTCGGTCTCGGCCTCGGCGGCCTCGTCGCCGCCGCGCTCCTCGACGTCCACCGGCCCGAGACGTTCAGCGCGATGTACGTCATCGACGCCTGCACCTTCCTCATCTACTTCGCTGCGGTCGCGAGCCTGCGCGGCGTCTCCGGACCGGAGGCGCGCCCCGACTCCGACGCCGGGCCCGGGGGCTACCGCGAGGTCGTCGGCGACCGCCGGATGCGGCGCTACGTGATCGGTGCCCTCGTCCTCATGACGTGCGGCTACGGCTCGATGGATGCCGGCCTGCCGGCCTTCATGACCACGGTCGCGCACCTGCCCGTGAACGCGATCGGCCTCGTCTTCTTCCTCAACACGATGGTGATCGTGCTGGGCCAGGTCTTCGTGCTTCATCGCATCGAGGGGCGCAGCCGCAGCCGGCTGATGGCGGTCGTCGCGGTGATCTGGGGGTCGTTCTGGGTCGTCGTCGCGATCTCGGCGAGCATGCCCCCGCTGGCGGCCGGCATCGCGATCGCGCTCGGCTTCGCGGTGTTCGCGATCGGCGAGATGATCCTGTCGCCGGTCGGCCCGTCGTTGGTCAACGCCTTCTCGCCGCCGCACCTGCGCGGTCGCTACAACGCGGTCGCCGGCCTGATCTGGGGCGTGTCCGGCGGGCTGGGTCCTGCGATCGCCGGCGTGGGCATCGGCAGCGGCTGGGGCGTCGCCTGGGCGCTGACGCTCACCGGCGGCTGCGTCGTCGCCGCGTTCGTCCTCTCGTCGTTGCGCGGGCTCATCAGCGCGGAGGAGGACGGCCGCCAGGCTCCGGCGCTACCCGCAGGGGTCGAGGTGCGAGGATGACCCGCATGACCGGTGACGCCACCCTCGCCCCGCGCCTGCGCGCCGACATCGAGCGCAGCGGCTACTACCCCGAGCTGGTGAGCGACACCCTCGACACCGCGCTCGCGAGCGAGCCCGTCGTGGCCTACGTCGTCCACCACGAGGCGACCTTCGACCACGACGAGCTGCGCCGCCACGTGACTGTGCTGGCCCTCACTCCGACCCGGCTGATCGTCGGCCACACCGACGAGCACCCGTCCGACGAGACCTCCCCGCGCCCCTACGCCACCGCCTCCACGGAGGCCGTGCGCATCGAGCGCATCGACTCCGTCGTCGTCACGCGGGTTGCCGCCGACGCCGAGAAGCACCGCCGCGGGGCACCGGTCCGCGAGGTCGTGCTCACGATCGGCTGGGGTGCGGTGAGCCGGATCGACCTGGAGCCCGCGTCCTGCGGCGACCCCCAGTGCGAGGCCGACCACGGCTACACCGGCACGGCGTCCAACGACGACCTCGCGCTGCGGGTCAGCGAGGCGGCCGACGGCGCCGAGGTCGTGGCGCAGACCCTCGTGTTCGCGTCGGCCCTGTCCGAGGCCACCGCGCACCGGTCCCGCTGACCTCCGCGCCGCGGATCCGGGTGTCGGGTCCCGCGACGCGCCCCCCTCTTGCGATACTGAGGGCCTTCCCCTGCACCGCCCCGCCGTCAGGCACGCCCGAACCGCCGTCACGCCCGAGGAGCCGCAGGGAATGGCCGAGCTCGTGTTCTTCTCCGGGACGATGGACTGCGGCAAGTCCACGCTCGCCCTGCAGACCGACCACAACCACGCCGCCCGCGGCCGCGCCGGCATCGTGTTCACGTCGTTGGACCGGGCGGGGGAGTTCACCCTCTCGAGCCGGCTGGGCCTCACGGTGCCGGCCGTCGAGGTCGCGCCCACCACGGACTTCTGGCAGCACGTCGTCGACGTCCTCGAGTCCGGCGGCCGCTGCGACTACCTGATCTGCGACGAGGCCCAGTTCTACAGCGCCGAGCAGGTCGACCAGCTCTCGCGCGTCGTCGACGACCTCGGGGTCGACGTCTTCTGCTTCGGCATCCTCACCGACTTCCGCACCCGGATGTTTCCCGGCTCCGCGCGGCTGGTCGAGCTCGCCGACCGCGTGCAGGTGCTGCAGGTCGAGGCGCTCTGCTGGTGCGGCGCGAAGGCGACGCACAACGCGCGAACGGTCAACGGCGAGATGGTCGTCGAGGGCGAGCAGGTCGTCGTCGGCGACACGTTCAGCGCCGACGTCGTCGCCTACGAGGTGCTCTGCCGCCGCCACCACGCCAAGCGCCTCACCGCGGCGCGCGCCCAGGCCACGCACATCAGCCCGACCCCCCTTCCGTTCAGCGAGCAGGAGATCCGCGCGGCTGCGCGATGACGATGAGCACCCAGAGCTGGCCCTTCATCACCGTCCCGGAGCTGCGCGAGGCGCTGGCCGCCGACGTGCCTCCCACCGTGCTCGACGTCCGCTGGGGCCTCTCCGGCCCACCTGGTAGCGAGGTCTACGCCGCGGGCCACGTGCCGGGCGCCGTCTTCGTCGACCACGACGCCGACCTCGCCGACCCGCCGGGAGCCGGCGGCCGCCACCCGCTGCCCGACCCGCAGCGGTTCGCGCGCGCCATGCGCCGGGCCGGGGTCACCCTCGACCGGCCGGTCGTCGTCACCGATGGGAGCGACGGCAGCATCGCCGCTCGGCTCTGGTGGCTGCTCACGCACCACGGTCACGACCACGTGCAGGTGCTCGACGGCGGCTTCGCGGCGTGGGCGGCGTCGGGCGCCGAGGTCGCGACGGGCGGCGACGGTGCGCCCTACGACGACGCCGGCCCGGCCGAGGGCTACCCGTTCCTCGCCTCCGAGGCGCGGCTGCCGGTGGTCGACGCCGAGGGCGCCGCTGCCCTCGCCCGCGAGGGCGTGCTGCTCGACGCGCGCGCCGCGGCCCGCTACGCCGGCGAGGTCGAGCCGGTCGACCCGGTCGCGGGCCACATCCCCGGCGCGCTCTCGATGCCGGTGCCCGCCGCGGTGCTCGGCGAGGACGGGCACGTCGTCGACCGCGAGACGCTCGCTGCCCGGTTCGCCCGCGTGGGGGCGGTACCGGGCGCGGTGGTCGGCGCCTACTGCGGTTCCGGCGTCACCGCCACGCACCTGGTGCTCGCGATGCACGCGATCGGCGTCGAGGCGGCGCTCTACGCCGGCTCCTGGTCGGGCTGGGTCACCGACCCGTCGCGACCGGTCGCCACCGGATCGCTGCCCGGCTGAGCGCTCACGAGCAGAGCACCGCGAACCCGGTCGCGTTGGGTCGCACCCGGAAGTCGGCTTCCAGGCCGCCGGGGGCGGAGAAGTGCGCGGTGCCGTCGGCGTACACCGTCATCGTCCCCAGGGTGGAACCGCGGCTCCAGCCCGGCGGCGGGTTGCCCTGGCCGTCGTCGAGGACCGGCGTCGCCTCGTAGTAGCGGTCGGCCACCCGGGCCTCGCGCACGCCGCAGTGCGTGTACAGGTCGAACTCGCTGACGTACTCCGCCACCGCTCGGCTCGACGTCGGACTCGACCTGGGCGGTGCGCTCGCCGGGGTCGAGGTGGTGCACGCCGACAGCGCGAGCGCTGCGGCCACGATGATCGGTCCGCGCACAGGTCGCCTCCTCGCAGGTGGTCGTTGCTCGGACGCGTCCGGAGGCGCGGCGGTTCCCTGCGCTGCGCGAGCGACACGTCCGGCGGTTCCGAGGGTGCCGCGGTGCCTGCGTCCTACAGTGGCGCGACATCTCGAGGACGACGGGGGAGCAGTGGACGGCGAGACGCAGCGCGCGCCGGGGTGGTACCCGGACGAGCGCTATCCGGAGGACGAGCGGTACTGGGACGGCGCCTCCTGGCGCGGCACGAAGCCGCGGGGCGACCACGCGGTGCAGCCGCGGTCGGCGCAGGACGCGGCCGACGACGCGGCGGAGCGCAGGGCGCGGGGCACGGCGCTGCTGGTCGGCACCTTTGGGTTCGCCGTCGTGCTGGGACTGCTCGCGCTGGTGAGGATGCTCATCCAGCGAGGTTGATCAGCCCTCGGGCGGGCGGGTGCCGAAGAGGATCTCGTCCCAGCTGGGCACGGCCGCGCGCTGCTTGGCAGCGGGCTTGGGCGCCGCCTCGGCGGTCTTGGCCTTGCGCCGGGCTCGGCGGCTCGGAGCAGGCGCCTCGGGACGGGCCAGGCCCGGGAGGGTGTCGTAGAGGTCGTCGAGGGGGGCCGAGTCGTCGGGCTCGGCCGGGGGCCGGTCGGTGAGCTCCACGATCTCCGCGCCCGAGGACCGCTCGACGATCGCCGTGAACGCGGCGTCGGGGTCCTCGATGTCGTCCTCCCACGCCTCCTCCACGTCGCCGCCGGGCAGCCCGACCAGGAACGGCCGGCCGTCGGAGGACTCGAGCGCGACGGTGGTCTGCTCGCCGAACAGCCAGGCGCTCGCGGGATCGTCGGCCACGACCGTGCGTCCGGCGGGGTCGTAGGTCCACAGCGCAGCGGTCGCGCCGAGGGCGACGTCGTCGACCGGGTCCCAGGACGCGAGCAGCGACCAGCGGCCGTCCTCGCGCCGCCAGGCGTCCCACTCGAGCAGATCGGTGTCGACGCCGCCGGAGGACAGGACGTCGACGACGGTGGCCTCGACGGTGCGGGCGGTGCCGCCCTCGCGCAGCTCGGTCTCGCGGGCCTGGGCCGCCATGTGCTGACGCTCGGCGATGACGGGGCCGGCGAAGCGCAGGATCCGCTCGACCGGGAGGCCGGAGGAGGCGGCGATGTCGTCAGGGCTCTGGCCGTGGCGCACGCGCAGCTGGATGTCGCGCGGGCTGGTGCCGTCGAGCGCGATCTCGAGCTGGCCGAGGCGGCTGCGGTCGCGGCGCACCGCGGCCTCGAGGCGCTCGTCGCAGGGGACGGTGTACCGCGTGCCGTCGCTGCTGCTCAGCACCAGCGACACGCCGTCGTCGGACAGCCCGACGAACGCCAGCTCGCGCATCGGTCCTCCTCGCGTGGGGAGCGGGTGGGGAACCACCGCTGCCGGTCAGTCTCGCCCGGGAAGCCTCCCGGGTCGAGGACCGCCACGCGGGAGCCTCAGGAGGGGGCGCCCGCCTCGGTGGCCGCCGGTCCTGCGTCGCCCGCCTCGCCCGCCTCGGCCTCGGCCTCGGCCCGCTCCCGGTCGGCCACGGCCAGCGACCGGCCCAGGCGTCGTACGCCGGAGGCGGCGAGCAGCGCCGCGAGCACCGCGCAGACGGTGAGCACCCCGAACGCCGCCGAGGCGCCGCGCGCGTCGATGACCAGGCCCGACACGGTCGTGCCGGCGGCGAAGCCCACCGTGAGACCGGCCATGGCGACCGTGAGGCCCTCGGTGAGCCGCTGCGCCGGCACCAGCCGCTCGACCAGGGCCATGCCGGTGATGAGCGTCGGGGCGACGGCGACGCCGGCGAGCAGCGAGAACGCCCCGAGGACGACCACCGACCGGACGAACGGGAACGGCAGCCCCACGACGGCGAGCGCGGTGAGCGCCACCATCCACTGCCGGTGCAGCGGGAGGCGCGGGTGCAGCGTGCCGAGCACCAGCCCGGAGATGCCCGAGCCGAGCGCGTACAGGGCGAGGAGCAGGCCGGTCCAGGCGCGGACGTCGTACTCCTGGGCGAACGCGACCGTGGAGACCTCGGTCGAGCCGAAAACGCCGCCGACGAGGATGAACACGGCGAACACCAGCGGCACGCCGGCGTAGCGGATCGCCGCGCGGCCCTCGTGGTGCTCCGGTCCGGCCGCGGGCGGTTCCGTGGACCGTTGCGGCACCAGCAGCACGGTGCCCACGATCAGCAGCAGGATGCTGGCGACGATGGCGCCCCACGACTCCCACGAGACGGCCAGCAGCGTGGCCACCGGGGGACCGGCGACGAACACCACCTCGTCGATCACCGACTCGAGAGCGAACGCGGTGCGCACGTCGTGGGCCTCGGTCAGGACGTAGGCCCAGCGCGCGCGGATGAGCGAGCCCACTGCGGGGACGAATCCCTCGCCCAGCGCGATGGCGACGAACCACGTCCAGACCGGCGCCTCGACGAGCACGAGGGCGACGAAGGCGCTCTGCATGACGACCGAGAACGTCACCGCCCAGGGCAGCACGCGGTGCTGGGTGTAGCGGTCGATCGCGCGCGACAGGAACGGACCGATCACCGCGGTGGCCAGGGCACCGGTCGCGGACACCGCGCCGGCGAGGCCGTAGGACTGGCCGCGCAGGGTCAGGAACAGGACGACGCCGAGGCCCAGCATCGACATCGGCAGCCGCTGCACGAAACCGGCGGCGCTGAAGCGCAGGGTGCCCGGGCGCCGGAGGAGGTCGGCATACGGCGTGAGCACGTCGTGACGCTACCGACCCGTGGTGCGAAGCGCCGAATCCGCCGACAGGATGGCCGCATGCCCGTGACCGGCCCCCGCGGCTCCTACGACGCCGTGCTGCTCGTCTCCTTCGGCGGTCCCGAGGGTCCCGACGACGTCGTTCCGTACCTGGAGAACGTGACGCGCGGCCGCGGCATCCCGCGCGAGCGGCTCGTCGAGGTCGGCGCGCACTACACGTTCTTCGGCGGCGTCTCGCCGATCAACGCGCAGACGCGCGCGCTCCTCGACGCCATCCGCGCCGACCTCGCCGACGCGGGGCTCGACCTGCCCGTCTACTGGGGCAACCGCAACTGGCACCCCTACCTCGCCGAGACGCTGCGCACGATGCGCGACGACGGCATCACCAGCGCGGCGTGCGTCGTGACGTCGGCGTACTCGTCGTACTCCGGCTGCCGCCAGTACCGCGAGAACCTGTTCGACGCCGTCGCCGAGGTCGAGTCCGACGGAGCGGGTGCTGCACCGCGGCTGGACAAGCTGCGCCACTACTTCGACCACCCCGGCTTCGTCGACACGATGGCCGACCACGTCGTGGCGGCGGTCGGCAGCGTCGGCGTGGAGCGGCCGCGGCTCGTCTTCACGACGCACTCCATCCCGCTGTCGTCGGCGGCGTCCAGCGGCCCGGAAGGGGACGCGTACGTCGCCCAGCACCGCGAGGTGGCTCGGCTGCTGCACGAACGGGTGTCGGCGCAGGTCGCCGTCGACGACGGCTGGGACCTCGTCTACCAGTCGCGGTCGGGCACCCCGCAGATCCCCTGGCTCGAGCCCGACATCGGCGAGCACCTCAGCGCCCTGCGCGACGCCGACGTCCCGGGCGCGGTGATCGTGCCGCTCGGCTTCGTGAGCGACCACATGGAGGTCCTGTGGGACCTCGACACGGTGGCGCTCGACCACGCCGCCTCGATCGGGCTGCCGGCCGCGCGCGCCGGCACCGTGGGCACCGATCCGCGCTTCGTCGCGGTGGTGCGCGACCTGGTCCTCGAGCGGGTCGGGCTCACCGAGCCGCAGGCGCTGTCGCCGCTCGGGCCCTCCCACGACGTCTGCCCGGGCACCTGCTGCCCGAACCCGCGCGGAGCGCGACCCGCGCTGTGCGAGCAGCCCGGCTGATGTGCGATGCGCCACCGGTCCAGCGGCGTCACGGACAGGGGCGCAGCAGGTAGGGCAGGATCGAGGACGTGAGGCTGTCCTACGACCCCGAGCTCCTGGCCGAGCTGCACGACATCGCCATCAGCGCTGCGCGCGAGGCGGCCGACACCGCACTGGAGGGTCAGCGCGCCGGCGTGACCGTCGCTGCGACCAAGTCCAGCGCCACCGACGTCGTCACGGAGATGGACCGCCGCAGCGAGGCGCTGCTCGTCGACCGCATCCTGTCGCGTCGTCCCGACGACGGGATCGTGGGAGAGGAGGGCTCCGACCACGTCGGCGAGACCGGCGTGCGCTGGATCCTCGACCCGATCGACGGCACCGTGAACTACCTGTACGGGCAGCCGTCCTGGGCGGTCTCCGTCGCCGCGGAGATCGACGGCGTCATCGTCGTCGGCGTCGTGGTCGCACCGGTGCTGCGCGAGACGTACGTCGCGACCCTCGGCAAGGGCGCACGGCTGCACGACGAGCACGGCGTCCGCACGCTGCGCGTCAACGACCCGGTGGAGCTGCCGGCCGCGCTGGTCGCGACCGGCTTCGGCTACACCAAGGAGCGCCGCAGCGGTCAGGCACGCGTCGTCGCCGGCGTCATCCCGAACGTGCGCGACGTGCGTCGCCTCGGCGCCTGCAGCGTCGACCTCTGCCACGTCGCCGCCGGACGGGTGGACGCCTACTACGAGCGCGGGCCGCAGGCCTGGGACCTCGCCGCCGGCGGTCTGGTAGCCCAGGAGGCCGGCGCGCGCGTCGAGGGCCTGCACGGCGCGCTGGCGGGCGACGAGCTCATCGTCGCTGCCGGGCCGCACCTGTTCCGACCGCTGCACGACCTGCTCGACGAGCTCGGAGCAGACCAGGACTGACCCCGGAGGTCCCATGCCCGTCTCCGCCGTGCGCGCCGCGCTCGTCACCGGCTGCTCCACCGGCATCGGTCGTGCCACCGCCCTGGCCCTGGACTCGCGCGGCTTCACCGTCTACGCGACCGCACGTCGGCCCGAGACCCTCGCCGACCTCGGATCGCGCCGCATCACCACGCTCGCGCTCGACGTCGACGACGAGGCATCCATGGTCGCGGCGGTCGCTGCCGTCGAGGCCGAGCACGGCCACGTGGCCGTGCTGGTGAACAACGCCGGCTACGCGCTGCAGGGACCGGTGGAGGAGACGCCGATCGACGCGGTGCGCGCGCAGTTCGAGACCAACGTCTTCGGACTGGTGCGCCTCACGCAGCTCGTGCTCCCGGCGATGCGTGCCGCGCACGACGGTCGGATCATCAACATCGGCTCGATGGGCGGACGGTTCACGTTCCCCGGCGGCGGGTTCTACCACGCGTCCAAGCACGCGGTGGAGGCCATCAGCGACGCGCTCCGTCTCGAGGTCGCGCCCTTCGGCGTCCACGTGTCGCTGGTGCAGCCCGGCCCGGTGCGATCGGCGTTCGTCGACGCGGCCGTGGGGTCGATGGAGGAGGCGCCGGACAGCGCCTACGCCGACTTCCGCCGCGACATCACCGACCGCATGCACCAGGCGTACGACGGCAGCCGCGCCAACCTCGAGGTCATGCCGGAGAAGGTCGCCGAGGTGATCGTGTCCGCGGCGACGAGCTCGCGCCCGCGGGCGAGGTACGCCGTCGGCGCGATGGCACGCACCCTCATCACGTCGCGACGGCTGCTGCCCGACGTCGCGTGGGACCAGGTGATGAAGGCTGCCTGGCCGACACCGAAGGGCGACTGACTCAGTCGAGCCGCTTGAGCTCCGCGCGGTACCAGTGCCCGTTGTGCACGTACTTCTCGACGGCGTAGTGGATCGCGCCGTCGGCCACGGCGTCCTCGCGGATCCGGCACGGTACGCCGAGGGCCATGGCCCGCGACGGCACCTCCGTGTCGTTGGGCACGAGCGCCGACGCGCCCACGAGCGCCCCGCGGCGGACCACGACCCGGTGCAGGACCACGGAGCCGGACCCGATCAGGCAGTCGTCCTCGACCGTGCAGCCCTCGAGGTGGGCGTTGTGCCCGACCACGCAGCGGTCTCCGACCACGGTGGGCAGGCTCTCGGTGCAGTGCACGACCGTGCCGTCCTGGATCGACGTCTGCGCTCCCACGACGATGCTCCCGTGGTCGCCCCGCAGGACGGCAGTGGGCCAGACGGTGGATTCCGGCCCGATGCGCACGTCGCCGATGATCACGGCGTCGGGGTGCACGAAGGCGGTGGGGTCGATCTGGGGCACGCGTTCGCCGAGCGCGTAGACGGGCACGGAGTTCCTCCGGAGCGGGTTGCAGCGGGATCGGAGGGGGAAGGGTGTGACCCATCCCACCTGCTGGTTCACCGACTGTACGGGGGGTCGTATCGCGCCTGTCACCGTCGTCGGGCACAATCCCCGCACGTCGTCAGGACGCACGGGGGAATATCTGCGGGCGCCTGACGTTGGACGGGCGGCGAGGGACCCTCCGACGACGCAGGGTCCCGAGGCAGGCACGGCACGGAACGAGACGCGAGGACGAGATGGCGACCGACTACGACGCACCGCGCAAGACCGACGACGAGCTCGCCGAGGACTCCCTCGAGGAGCTGAAGGCGCAGCGCGCCACCAAGGCTGCGTCCAGCGTCGATGTCGACGAGGTCGAGCTCGCCGAGAACCTCGAGCTCCCGGGCGCCGACCTCTCCGACGAGTCGCTGACCGTGCGGGTCATCCCGCGCCAGGCCGACGAGTTCACCTGCTCCAAGTGCTTCCTGGTCCACCACCGCAGCCAGCTGGCCCGCGAGACCAAGTCGGGCGAGCCGATCTGCCGAGACTGCGCCTGAGGCTGAACCCGTGACGGCGCCCGGCGACGCCACCTCCGGTCCGACACCGGAGGAGGACGCGCTCGCCGGTCTGCCGCCGGTGCCCTCCGACCTCACCGAGGCGGAGTCGCGCGAGGTGGGGGAGATCGTCGGCCGGCTCGGCGACGAGAACCTGAGCAAGTCCGAGCGCGCCCAGCAGATGGTCCGTCTCGCCGGCATCGTCGGCGCGCGCACCCGACGTGCCGGTGGGCGCGCGGTCGCCAACGGCAAGCTGCTCGGCGACCTGCTCATCGATGCGCTGCCGCACATCCCGGTGCGCGATCTCGAGACGCTGACCGAGCACCACAAGGGGCTCACGGGCGAGGCGCTCGCCGACGCCCTCGTGAAGAACGCTGCCCGCACCACCGCTGGGATCGGTGCCGCGGGCGGTGCGGTCGCAGCCGCCGAGTGGGCGACCCTGCCGCTGCTCGTCACCCTGCCGCTCGAGGTCGTGGTCGAGACGGTCGCCGTCGCCGCGGTCGAGGTGAAGCTCGTCGCGGAGCTGCACGCCGTCTACGGCGTCGACATCCCCGGCACCGGCACGCAGCGCGCCACCGCGTTCGCAGGCTCGTGGGCGACCCGCCGCGGTCTGGACCCGATGAAGCCGTGGACGATCCCCAACGTGCTCGGCATCGCCGGCCGTCAGCAGCTCGGCAAGCGCATGATCGGCCGCTTCGCCCGCAACCTCGGGACGGTGATCCCGTTCCTCGTCGGCGCGGTCATCGGTGCCTCGGTGAACTCCACCGAGACCAAGAAGCTCAGCGTGGAGCTGCGCACCGACCTGCGCCGGGTCCAGGCAGAACGGCTCTATCCGGGAGCCTGACGCCGGCTACTCCGCGATGTGCGGGGCCGACACGCGGTCGATGACGACGTTGACGATGGCGATGGCGGCGGCGGTGGTGGCGGCCCACAGGATGATCTTGGTCATCGACTGGCCGGGGTCGCTGGCGTGCGGGGGCTGCTTGCCGGTCGCCGCCTTGTAGCCGCTGTCGAGGACCTTGCGCACCAGCCACGTCGCGCCGATGGCGGCGATGGGGGCGATCACCTTCACCAGGGTGGAGGGGTCCTCGGTCTCGAGGACGTCGGAGACGCTCGACATCACGTCGTCGGCCACGGTGCTGCTCCTTCGATCGGCTGGTGCCCCAGCCTGCCACGACCCGCGTCCGCGCGCGGGGTCAGTCCTCGACCTCGGCCGCGTCGATCGCTGCGGACGCCGTCCCGGCGTGCCCGCGCGCCAGGTCGCGGGCCGGTGCCAGAGCTCGTGCGAGGGCGTGCCCGTCGCGCGTCGAGATCAGCCAGTACGGGTGCGGGTCGCGGTCGTCGTCGACCTCGACGAGCACCGACCGCGAGATCCACCCGCGGGCGCACAGGTAGGCGGCGGGGTCGGCGAGACGTCCCCGGGCGTCGCGGGTCTGCGCCGCGTCGAGCGGCGCGATGCGTCCGACGTAGCCCTGCGACGGTGAACCGAGGCGTTCGACGCCATCGGGCGAGGC
>JBGAJT010000068.1:0-13020 GCA_044224785.1 Candidatus Nanopelagicales bacterium
GCCCGGCTCCTCCGGCTGCCGCACGACGTCCACCTCCAGGCGGGGCCGCCCGGCCTCGTCGATCTCCACGGTGAGCACCATCATCAGGCCGTCCTCGGTCTCCAGGCGTAGTTGCCGGAGGTCGGAGCGCATCACGGCGGCCGCCACGGACTTCCCGCGGAGGGAAGCGAGCGAGTCGGCGATCCGGCGAAGCTCCTGGAAGGACACCTGCGTCATGGGTGCGCCCCGCTCAACCGAGATGTTCGGACAGGATGGCCGCCAGCCGGTCGTCGGGGACGACGTTGGCGACCAGGGTGCGGTCGAAGGGCAGGCCGGCGTCGCCCATCGCGTCGCGCAGTCCGGCGAGGCGGTCCTGCACCACGGTCATGTCCTCGGGACCGGTGATGATGCCGATCCGCCGACGACCGCGCTCGAGCAGGTGCTCGACCGCGGTGCGCGCACCGACCCGGTTCTCCGAGTCGACCCAGCCGACGCGCTCGACGAGCGACTCGGCGGGGCGGCCCGCGGTGACGGCCGTGACGCCGGCGTCGACGAGGGCGTGGACGAGCTTCTCGTCGCCGCCGCCGCGCACGATGAGGACGCCGTCGAGACGGGTCGTCGCGAGCTCGACGAGCTTGTCGCGCTCGGACTCCTCGGTCGCCAGCGACAGGATGAGGGCGACGCCCTCCTCGGCCAGGCGGTCGTGCGCACCGCGCGCGAGCTCGCCGAAGAAGGGGTCGGTCCAGAGCTTGTGCTGCGGCTCGTTGACCAGCAGCCCGACGAGCCCCGTGCGCCCGGTGACGAGGCTGCGCGCGGCGAGGTTGGGGCGGTAGTGCAGCTCGGCCGCGGCGCGGCGTACGGCCTCGACGGCGGCGTCGCTGACGTTGCTGGCGCCGGAGAGCACGCGGCTCGCGGTGCCTCGGCTGACGCCCGCGAGGGCGGCGACCTGCTCGAGGGTGGGGCGGGAGGAGGAACGACCGGAGCTCGTCATGGTGTGGCGATCCTAGGGTGACGTCGGGTGGTCATGGACTGACGCTGCGCAACCCCCAGGCAGGAGCGCGAGCGCCGTGTACGCGCTCTCTCGCATCATGACCCCTCGATACCGATCCCGATAGTTGTAGGACAGCATCGGTGTGTCGTGGCACGGTGGAGCGCGTGACGGAGCACGCGGCAGCACTACCCCTCGACCTGCATCTCGAACGTGGGAAGGCGCGCAATTTCGTGATCGCTCCCGCGTGGGCGGGCTGGGCGCGCTCCCAACGGGCGAAGGCGGGTGACGACGCGGCGATCGAGGCGCTCCTCGAGTACGCGCCGCGCTACGCCGCCGTGGCCGAGCGCGCGGGGGTCCCCTTCCCGTCGTCGTTCGCGCCGCGGGTCGTCGGGGAGGTGGTCGGCAACGCGACGACCGACTTCGGGGCTCCCGACGTCGAGCTGCCGTCGGACCGTCCCCGGCGCACCGCCGCGGCGACCGCCCACCTCGAGCGCCAGGTCGCCCTGCTGCGCGCGTCGTGGGACCTGCTCGACGAGGTCGCGGCCGCCGCGCCCGAGGAGCTGCGCAAGGGGCCGCGCGGCGGCGGTCGCGACACCTCCGCCGTCGTCGCCCACGTGACGGAGGCCGAGCGGGCGTACGCGCGCCAGGTCGGCGTCCGCCACAAGCCGTACGACGCGAGCGACCACGCGGCGCGCGACGCGATGCGCGTGGACCTCGTCGAGGCGATCCTCGCCGACCGGCGCGAGTCCGCGTGGGTCGAGCGGCGATGCCTGCGGCGTACGGCGTGGCACGTCCTCGACCACGTGTGGGAGATCGAGGACCGCAGCACGTGACGAGGGGCCGCACCGGATCGGTGCGGCCCCTCGTCGTGCGGAGCAGGTCAGTCGGTGCCGTCGTCGGACGACGCCACCTCCGCGAAGCGCTTCTCCTCGCGCATGTTGGCGCTGACCGCGGTCGCGATGCCGGCGGCGCCGAGCGCGACCAGGACCAGCGGCCACACGAAGCGCTGGTCGACGTTCACGTCGGTCACGCCGACGACGAGGTAGAGCAGCGCGAGACCGGTGAAGACGATCCCCGCGATGAGCGAGATCCAGTCGAGGTCATGACGTCGCACGGCGCACCACCAGGGTTCCGAGGCCGATGTCGGCCTTGAGGCTCACGGTCCGGGCGACCGTGGTCGTGAGAGCGGGCACCGTCGTCGTCGACGTGAGGTTGGTGCCGTCGTTGTTCGGCGTGCCGGGGAGGTCGATCTCCCCGACGCCGACGTTGGCGTCGAGCACGAGCGTCGTGTCGCGGGGGAGGATCACGCGAAGCTCGCCGATGCCGACCTTCGCCGTGAACGACGACGCACCGGGCGACGTCTTGGTCAGGTCGAGCACCGCGGAGCCGGCGCCGAGGTCGAAGGACTGCGACGTGGCCACCGGCGTCCACCGGCGGTCGCCGACGCCCGAGGCGCCGCCGACGATGTGGTGCACCGCCGCGGTGCCCTGCACGATCAGCAGGACCACGAGGGCCGGGGCGATCAGCCAGCGGGTCCGGCCGCGCCAGCCGCCGACGACCATGCCGACGCCGAGCACGAGCAGCATCGAGGCGAAGACGATCAGTCCGCTGATGCTCGCGCCGAGTGCGTTGGCCAGGCCGAGCAGCGCGCCGACGACGACGGCGGCCGAGAGGGTCAGCAGCCCGAGGTAGGAGCGGGGCTCGGTGCGCGGCGGCGGGACGTAGCGGTAGGCCGTGCCGCCGTAGACCTGGCCGGTGCCCGGGTCGACGTAGGCGCCGGTGCCGCCCGCGGCGTACGCGGTGTACGTCGGGGGCACGGGCGGTTGCTGCGGCGCGGGCGCCCAGTAGGCCGGCTCGTCCGGGATGAAGATCCAGGCGAGCACGTAGGCGAGCAGGAAGACGCCGCCGGTGAAGACGGTGGCGACCACGACGAGGATCCGGAGCAGGACCGGGTCCATGTCGTAGTGGCGGCCGATGCCGCCGCAGACGCCGCCGAGGACGCGGTCGCCGCGCGAGCGGTAGAGCTTGCGCACCGGTGCGTACGGCGGGGGCGGCGGGGGCGTGAAGGGGGACGGGCCGGGATCCGTGGCGGTGCCGGTGCCTCCGGTGCCGCGGTCGATCGGCTCGGCGATCGTGGGGTCGGTGTTCTCTGTCATGCCCTCAGCGTCGTGCGGGCGGGTGCTCTCGGACATCCGGCGTCACCCCTGATCCGACCCTGGTCGGACCCTGAGCGCAGCGTCGGGTCGATCCCCGATGTGCGCCGGGGGCCGGGACGGGATCATGGAGTCGTGTCGCACCCCGTCAGTGTCCCGCGTCGCGCCTACCGCGCGCGCCGCGGTCGCGTGCTCGGCGGCGTGGCGCGGGGGCTCTCGAACCACCTCGGCTGGCCGGTCGGCCTGGTGCGCGCCGGGTTCGTCCTGCTCGCCTTCACCGGTTTCGGGCTGATCCTGTACGCCGCCTACTGGGCCTGGCTCCCGCTCGAGGACGCCGGCCCGGACCCCGAGGGCGGTGGTCGCGACATGGCCGGCGTCCTGGGCCTGGGGGCCCTGGCGATCGGCGCGATGCTGCTGCTGTCGGCCAACGGGATCGACCTGTTCAGCTCCTGGCTCACGCCGATCGTGCTCGTCGGCATCGGGCTCGCGGTGATCTGGCGGCAGAGCGACGACACCCGCCGCGCGACGCTGCTCTCCGACGTCGGCGCGAGCGCCCGCGCCACGACGGCGACGGCGCTGCGCCGCGGCGGACCGCGCGTGCTGCTCGGTCTCGCGCTGGTGCTCCTCGGGGTGCTCGCCGCGCTCGTCGGCCGCGTCGACCTCGGCGCCTCGATCCGCGGCCTCGCAGCGGTGCTGCTGGCCGCCATCGGCCTCGCCCTCGTCCTGCTGCCGTGGGGCCTGGGCTGGTGGCGCGACCTCGAGAGCGAGCGGCGCGCGCGGATCCGGTCCGAGGAGCGAGCCGAGGTCGCGGCGCAGGTGCACGACTCGGTGCTGCAGACGCTCACGCTCATCCAGCGCTCGTCGCAGGACCCCGACGAGGTGGTCCGCCTCGCGCGCACCGAGGAGCGGGCGCTGCGCTCGTGGCTCTATGCGCCCACCGGCGATCCCGATGCCACGTTCGCCGCGGCGCTCGAGCGCGAGATCGGCGACGTCGAGGCGTCGTACCCGTGCCAGGTCGACTTCGTCCACGTCGGCGACGTCGCGCGCGACGACCGGGTCGACGCCCTGGTGGCGGCCTCGCGCGAGGCGATCGTGAACGCCGCGAAGCACGCGGGCGGCGCGGTCTCGGTCTTCGCCGAGTGCACCGACGACCACGTCGACGTGTTCGTCCGCGACCGGGGCCAGGGGTTCGACGTCGACGCCGTCCCCGAGGACCGCCTCGGCCTGCGCGAGTCGGTGCACGCGAGGATGGCGCGCGTCGGCGGGACGGTGCGCGTGCGCTCCGAGGTCGGCGAGGGCACCGAGGTGGCGCTGACGCTGCCCGTGGGCGTGAGGAGCTGGACGTGACCGACATGACCGACGACGCCGTCGTCGACGAGGCTGCGCCGCGTGCGCTGCGCGTCGTGCTGGTCGACGACCACCGGCTCTTCCGCGCCGGCGTGCGGTCCGAGATCGGCGACCGCGTCGACGTCGTGGGGGAGGCGGGCGACGTCGACGAGGCGATCGCGGTCGTCCGTGCGACGCGGCCCGACGTCGTGCTGCTCGACGTCCATCTGCCCGGCGGTGGCGGGCGCGCGGTGCTCGACGCCTGCTCGACCGACCTCCCCGAGGTGAAGTTCCTGGCGCTGTCGGTCTCCGACGCGGCCGACGACGTGATCGGCGTCGTACGCGGCGGCGCGAGAGGCTATGTGACCAAGGCGATCTCGGCCGACGACCTCGTCGACGCGACCCGCCGCGTCGCCGACGGCGACGCCGTGTTCTCCCCGCGGCTGGCCGGCTTCGTCCTCGACGCGTTCTCGTCCGGCACGGTCCCGGACGAGGCCGAGGACGCCCTCGACGCGCTGTCGCCGCGCGAGCGCGAGGTGATGCGCCTCATCGCCCGCGGCTACACCTACCGCGAGGTCGCCAAGGACCTCGTCCTGTCGGTGAAGACGGTCGAGACCCACGTGTCGTCGGTGCTGCGCAAGCTGCAGCTCTCCAACCGCCACGAGCTCGCCCGCTGGGCCGCCGCCCACCACGTCGTCTGACCGCGCCGACTGCGGCCCGGCCGTCGACGCGTGATGACGCCACCTTCTAGCGTCGCGTCATCACCCGTCGACGGCTCCTGCGGGGTTCCGGCGCCGGGCCGGTCGGAAGTCAGCCGCCGGTCGTCGCGTAGAACGCGAAGACTGCGAGGCCTGCAGTGCCGAGACCGCCGACGACGGTCGCGAACCAGGCGCGACCGCGTCCGCGAAGGGTCGGGTCGCGGAGCTGGCGAAGGGCGAGCACGCCGAGGACCAGCGACAGCGGGGCTGCATAGAAGCACAGCAGCGCGACGATGCCCGCGTAGCCCGCGGCGATCGACAGGCCGGTCCGGCCGATCGGCACCAGCCAGCGCAGCACGCCGTCGTCCGGCGGGGGCGATACGGCGCCAGGATGCGCGACCACGGTGCTGCCCGACGCCACCGGCGCCGGGGCCGCGTGCTCGGTCCACGCGAGGCCGTCGAAGTACCGCAGGCCGCCCAGCCGGTATGGATCGGCGTACCACCCCGCCGGCGCCGTCCTCGCGTTCACCGCTGCCTCCCCCTGGTCCGCCCGGGCAGCCGGAACCGGCCCCCGCGGTTCCTGTCTCGGCAGGATCGGTCCCGCTCCTGAGATCAGGACGCCCGGCGGTCTGTTCCGCCACGTGCGACACGTCGCCGAACCGGAGGCGGTCGCGGCGCTGCTCCGTTAGCGTCGCCGGAGCCAACCGTCTGGGTGGCGACGTGCGAGCAGGGAGAGATCGTGTCGGTGCAGGTGCAGGGAGTCGTCGCGCGCAGCAAGGGCGCGCCGGTCAGCCTCGAGACGATCGTCGTCCCCGACCCCGGCCCGGGCGAGGCGCGGGTGAAGGTGCTGGCGTGCGGCGTCTGCCACACCGACCTGCACTACCGCGAGGGCGGCATCAACGACGAGTTCCCGTTCCTGCTCGGCCACGAGGCCGCGGGCATCGTCGAGTCGGTCGGCCCCGACGTCACCGACATCGCCGTCGGCGACTACGTGATCCTCAACTGGCGCGCGGTGTGCGGCACCTGCCGCGCCTGCCTGCGCGGGCGTCCCTGGTACTGCTTCTCGACCCACAACGCGACGCAGAAGATGACGCTGCTCGACGGCACCGAGCTCAGCCCGGCGCTCGGCATCGGAGCCTTCGCGGAGATGACGCTCGTCGCCGCGGGCCAGTGCACGAAGGTCGACCCGGCCGCGCCGCCGGAGGTCGCGGGCCTGCTCGGCTGCGGCGTCATGGCCGGCCTCGGCGCTGCGATCAACACCGGCGGCGTGACGCGCGGCGACACCGTGGCCGTGATCGGCTGCGGCGGTGTCGGCGACGCCGCGATCGCGGGCGCGAAGCTCGCGGGCGCGCGCACGATCGTCGCGGTCGACATCGACGACCGGAAGCTCGAGAAGGCCACGCACTTCGGTGCCACGCACACCGTCAACTCGCGCTCCGTCGACGCCGTCGAGGCGATCCGCGAGGCGACCGGCGGCTTCGGCGCCGACGTCGTCATCGAGGCGATCGGCCGCCCCGAGACCTACGAGCAGGCCTTCTTCGCCCGCGACCTCGCCGGCACGGTCGTGCTCGTCGGCGTCCCCACCCCGGACATGAAGCTCGAGATGCCGCTCATCGAGTTCTTCGGCCGCGGCGGCGCGCTGAAGTCGAGCTGGTACGGCGACTGCCTCCCGAGCCGCGACTTCCCGATGCTCATCGACCTCTACCTGCAGGGCCGGCTTCCCCTGCAGGACTTCGTGTCCGAGACGATCGGGATCGACGACGTCGAGGCCGCCTTCGAGAAGATGCACCACGGCGAGGTGCTCCGCTCCGTCGTGCTGTTCGACGCATGACCGCCCGCGTCGACCGCGTCGTCACGAGCGGGATCTTCAGCCTCGACGCGCAGGACTTCGACGTCGACAACAACGTCTGGCTCGTCGGCGACGACAGCGAGGTCGTCATCGTCGACGCGGCGCACGACGCCCCGAAGATCCTCGAGGCGGTGGGCGGCCGCCAGGTGGTCGCGATCGTGTGCACCCACGCGCACAACGACCACGTGAACGCGGTGCAGGAGCTCGTCGCCGCGACGGGGGCACCGGTGCGGCTGCATCCCGACGACACGATGCTGTGGGACGTCGTCAACGCGGGCGTGGGCTTCGAGCCGCTGCACGACGGCGAGCGGCTGCACGTCGCGGGCACCGACCTGCAGGTGCTCCACACGCCGGGCCACTCGCCCGGCGGCGTGTGCCTGTGGTCGGCCGACCTCGGGGTGCTGCTCTCGGGAGACACGCTCTTCCACGGCGGGCCGGGCGCGACCGGCCGGTCGTTCAGCGACTTTCCGACGATCCTCGACAGCATCCGCGAGCGGCTGCTCACCCTGCCTGCCGGCACGCGCGTGCTCACCGGCCACGGCGACGAGACGGTGATCGGCGTCGAGGCCGCCGACTACGACGCGTGGGTCGCGCGCGGCCACTGACGCGGCGGGCGACCTGCCCGCGGATAGAGTGCGGCCGTGGACATCGTGTACAAGCTCATCCTGGTCCTGCACTTCGTCGGCGTCGCCATGGTGCTCGGCGGCTTCTTCTCCCAGATGGGCAAGAACCCGCCGCTCGTGACCCACTGGGTCCGCGACGGTGCGCTCACCCAGATCATCACGGGCTTCGCGCTCGTCGGGATCGCCCCCAACCTCGAGGGCGGCGAGCCCTTCGACAACGCGGCCGTCGGCGTGAAGCTGCTCGTCGCCGTGGTGATCGCGGTCCTCGCGCTGCTCGGCATGCGCCAGGAGCCGGAGAAGCAGCGCCCCTACTGGCTGGCCGCCGGCATCCTCGCGATCGTCAACATCGTCGTCGCCGTCTTCTGGGTCGCCGCCTAACCGGGACCCGACCGGGTCCGGGACGCACCGGCCCGGGCTCCTCGCCCACCGGACGAGGGGCGCCTCAGACCGGGATCGACACCACGAAGAAGCCCTCGGCGAGCCGTCCCTCGTCGAAACCGGCGACGGACCCGGCTCGCTCGGCCCAGCCGCGGATGAAGCCCTCGAGGTCGGTCATGTGCGCGGTCTGCGACTCGTGCGCGGTGAGCGCCGCGATCTTGCGCGGGAACTGCTCGGTGATGTCGACGTAGTGGCTGATCGTCGGGTGCGCCATCACCCACACCTCGGGCACCGACCACGCGTCGAGGCCCTCGTCGTCGAGCAGCGACGGGTGCGCGAACGGATTGCGCGCGTCGGGGTAGACGGCCTGCATCGCGGCCTCGCCCGAGGCCATGTGGTCGGGGTGCGAGGCGGGGATGCGCTCCCAGTTGCGCTGCGGCGACTGCACGAGCAGGCGCTGCGGCCGCACCTGCCGGATCACGCGCGACAGGTCGCGCCGCAGGCCGTGGGTCACCGTGAGCTCGCCGTCGCGGTAGCCCAGGAACCGTACGTCGGTGACGCCGGCCGCCGCCGCCGCAGCGACCTGCTCGCGGCGCCGGATCCCGGGGATCTCCGAGCGGGGCACGGCGGGGTCGAACCCGCCGGCGTCGCCGTCGGTGATGACGCAGTACGTGACCTCGATCCCGCGGTCGGTCCAGGTCGCGATGGTGCCGGAGGCGCCGAAGTCGACGTCGTCGGGATGGGCGGTCACGACCAGGACGCGCGTGACGTCGGCGTCGGCGAGCATGCGGGGCTCCTCGATCGCGTCCGGACTCCGGTCGATCCGGCGGACGCGGTGCGGTCTGGTCGGGTGATGGTGAGGCTCATCGTACGGATCCGGCGAAAGCACCGGGCATCCGCTGCCGATGCAGACGAGGTGATGGCACTGCGCTCCGGACGTCCCCGTCGTACCCCCGTCCTCGTCGTGGCCGCGCTCGTCGCCGGCCTCGTCCCGCTGCTGGCGAGCACGCCGGGCCAGGCGGTGGTCCCCGCCGCGCCGACGCTCACCTCGCCCGTCATCGACGCCGCACCGTCCTACGACGGCCAGACCCTGTGCTCCACCGCTCCCAAGCCCGGTGCGGTCAAGCTCGCCCGGCTGCTCACCGCGACGTACGGCAAGGCGTCGATCGGCATCGCGCGCCCCTGCAACGTGGGCGGCACGAGCGAGCACAAGGAGGGGCGCGCCCTCGACTGGATGGTGAGCGTCCGGGTGCCGGCGCAGCGCGCGAAGGCCAACGCCTTCCTGTCCTGGCTGCTCAAGCCCGGTGCCGACGGCAAGCCGGCCGAGATGGCCCGCCGCCTCGGGATCATGTACATCGGCTGGAACAACCACATGTGGCGCGGCTACAACGCCGCCCAGGGCTGGTCGGACCTCAAGGGCTGCACGACCAACCCCAAGATGCTCGCCGCCGGCTACGACACCACCTGCCACCGCAACCACGTCCACCTGTCGCTGTCGTGGGACGGCGCGGCCGGCCTCACCTCCTACTGGACCGGCTCCCCGCTGGCCGACTCGTGCACGCCGCCGTGGCAGTCCGCCCCGGCCGCCGGTGCGGGCACCGACCTCGTCGCGGTCGACCCGGTCCGCGTCCTCGACACGCGGCGCGGCACCGGCCTCGACGCACCCTGCCGCCTCGACGCCCCCAGCTCGTGGAACAAGTCCGGCCACGACGTGGTCGTGCCGGTCGCGGGTGTCGGCGGCCTCCCGGCCGACGGGCTCGCCGCCGTCGCGATCCGGGTGACGGCGTACCGCACGAGCGCGCCGCTCCCCACGATCTACGCCCGCACCACCGCGAGCTCGGCCTCGATCCCGGTCGTGTCGGTGCTCTCGTCGACGTCGTACTCCGCGACGGCGGTCGTGCCGCTGGCCGCCGACGGCACCTTCCGGCTGTGGGTGGACCGCGCCGGCGCCGACCTCCTCGTCGACGTCGTCGGCTACGCGCCGCTGGCCGGGGCGACGCCGTCGCCGAGCCCGTCGGTCACCCCCGCCGAGGCCACCGGCCGCACGGTCACAGTCCGGCCGGCCGTCGTCCTCGACACCACGCTGGCTCCCGGCGAGACCCGGACCGTGCCGCTGGCCGGCGTCGCACCGCTGCCCGGGTCCGGCGTCACCGGCGTCGCTCTCACCCTCACCTCCGCGCCCACGGCCGTGGCCGGGGTCGTCGGCCTGCTGACGCCGAGCCTGCGCGCCTACACCGGCCTGCTGCGCACGACGACCACCGTCGCCACCGCGACCCAGGCGTTCACCCCGTTGGTCGACGGCTCGGTGGTCCTGCGCAACGCCGGCAAGGCGCCGGCTGCCGTCCGCCTCCTGGTCAACGGCTGGACCACCGACGCGCCCGTGGCCGGCGGGGGTGCGCTCACCGTGCTCCCGACCGCCTGGACCGCGGTCGACACCGTCGCCGGCGTGGGCCTCACCGGCCCCGCGACGTCGTCGGTCAACCGGATCGTCACCGTCACTGACGGCACGCACGTGCCGCAGGGCGCGACCGGCGTGCTCCTCGCCGTCAGCGGCTACGGCGGCTCCCGCGCCGGCCTGCTCGTGGTCGGGTCGCGCGGCCCGGTGCTGGCCTCGTCGCTGGTCCCGGCGCGGTGGACCCGCGAGGTCGTCCTGCTCCCGCTGACCAGCCTCGGGACCCTCGCCGTCCGGACCAGTTCGCTGGGTACGCAGGTGCGGATCTCGGTGCTGGGGTACGTGTCCTGACGCGGCCCGGTGCTGCGCGGGGAGGTGTCCCCGCGCCGACCTAGACTGACCGCGCGATGACCTCACTCTTCGACGACCTCGGCCTCCCCACCCCGGAGCCCGAGCAGCCCGCCCGCCCGCAGGGCTCCGACCCGGCTGTCCTCGTCGACGACCTCAACCCCGAGCAGCGCGCCGCCGTCGAGCACCGCGGCGGGCCCCTCCTCATCGTCGCGGGGGCGGGCTCGGGCAAGACCCGCGTGCTCACCCGGCGTATCGCGCACCTGCTCGCCACCGGCGACGCGCGGCCCGGCGAGATCCTCGCGATCACGTTCACCAACAAGGCCGCGGGCGAGATGCGCGAGCGCGTGGTCGAGCTGGTCGGGCCGCGGGCGCGGGCGATGTGGGTCTCCACGTTCCACTCCGCGTGCGTGCGCATCCTGCGCCGCGAGGCGCCCCGCCTGGGGATGTCGACGTCGTTCTCGATCTACGACGCCCAGGACTCGCAGCGGCTCATGACCCTCGTCTGCCGCGACCTCGACCTCGACCCGAAGCGCTACCCGCCGCGCGCGTTCGCCCACCAGGTGTCGAACCTGAAGAACGAGCTCATCGACCACGAGACCTACACCGCGCAGGCGGTGAACCACCAGGAGAAGACGCTGGCGGAGGTCTACGGCGAGTACCAGCGTCGGCTGCGCCGCGCGAACGCCTTCGACTTCGACGACCTGATCTCCTCGACCGTCGCGGTCTTCCAGCTGTTCCCCGACGTCGCCGAGCACTACCACCGGCGGTTCCGGCACGTGCTGGTCGACGAGTACCAGGACACCAACCACGCGCAGTACGTCCTGGTGAACGAGCTCGTCGGTCGCGGCGACGACGGCGTGCCGCCGGGCGCGCTCTGCGTCGTCGGCGACGCCGACCAGAGCATCTACGCCTTCCGCGGCGCGACGATCCGCAACATCGAGGAGTTCGAGCGCGACTACCCCGATGCCACGACCGTCCTGCTCGAGCAGAACTACCGCTCGACGCAGACGATCCTGACCGCCGCGAACTCGGTCATCACGCGCAACACCTCGCGCCGCGCCAAGCGGCTGTGGACCGACGCCGGCGACGGCGCGCGGATCATCGGCCACGTCGCCGACAACGAGCACGACGAGGCCGCGTTCGTCGCCAACGAGATCGACCGGCTCTCCGACTCCGAGGGCGTCCCGGCGCGCGACGTCGCGGTGTTCTACCGCACCAACGCGCAGTCGCGGTCGCTGGAGGAGGTGTTCATCCGCGTCGGCCTGCCCTACAAGGTCGTCGGGGGCGTGCGCTTCTACGAGCGCAAGGAGATCCGCGACGCCGTCGCCTACCTCCGCGTGCTGGCCAACCCCGACGACGACGTCTCGCTGCGCCGCATCCTCAACGTCCCCAAGCGCGGGATCGGCGAGCGCGCCGAGGCCTGCGTCGAGCTCCTCGCGCAGCGCGAGCGCACGTCCTTCGGCGCTGCGCTCGCGCGCGCCGAGCACGCACCGATGATCGCGACGCGCTCCCTGGCCCAGATCCAGGAGTTCGTGCAGATGATCGACGACCTGCGCACGCTCGTGGAGGCGGGCAGCGGGCCGGCCACGGTGCTCGCCGCGATCCTCGAGCAGAGCGGCTACCTCGCCGAGCTGCAGAAGAGCACCGACCCCCAGGACGAGACCCGCATCGAGAACCTCGCCGAGCTCGAGTCGGTGGCGCGCGAGTTCGAGACCGACCAGCCCGAGGGCACGCTCATCGAGTTCCTCGAGCGAGTGTCGCTGGTGGCCGACTCCGACGAGATCCCCGACGACGTCGACCACGGCGGCGTCGTCACCCTGATGACGCTGCACACCGCGAAGGGCCTCGAGTTCCCGGTCGTGTTCCTCACCGGCATGGAGGACGGCGTCTTCCCGCACATGCGCTCGCTCGGCGACACCCGCGAGCTCGAGGAGGAGCGGCGGCTCGCCTACGTCGGCATCACCCGCGCCCGTGAGCGGCTCTACGTCTCGCGCGCGGTGGTGCGCTCGGCGTGGGGCGCCCCGTCGTACAACCCGCCGAGCCGGTTCCTCGAGGAGCTGCCCAGCGAGCTCGTGCACTGGAACCGCACCGAGCCGTCGCGCTCGACCTCGGTGTCGTCGGGCGGCTTCGGCTCGGCACCGTCGCTCGTGGCGGCGGCGACGCGCCCCGGCACGAAGAGCCCCGGCAACCGCCCGGTGGTGTCGCTGTCCGCGGGCGACCGCGTCACCCACGACAAGTTCGGTCTCGGCACGGTGGTGTCGACCAGCGGCCAGGGCGAGA
>JBGAJT010000069.1:0-12966 GCA_044224785.1 Candidatus Nanopelagicales bacterium
GTCTGGAAGCGGTGCGAGAGCGCCCCCACGACCGCCGGCGCCATGTCTCGACGCGCAAGCGCGATCTGTACGTGGTAGCTGCCGATCACCGCCGTGTTCGCCGCGAAGAGCAGGGCGGTGGCGGCGGTGTCCCGTTCGACCTGTCCGACCTGTTCGGTCGTGCCGGCGGCGGTGGCTTCGGCGACGTGTTCGGCGGCGTCTTCAACCGCGGCGGCGGCCAGTCGGCCCGTCGCGCGCGTCGTGGCGCCGACATCGAGAGCAGCGTGACGCTGTCCTTCGACGAGGCGCTGTCCGGCCTCACCCTCCCGCTGCGCCTCACCAGCGAGGCGCCCTGCGGCAGCTGCTCGGGCACCGGGGCGAAGGCCGGCACCGCGCCGCGCCTGTGCCCGACCTGCCAGGGCGCGGGACAGATCAACCGCAACGCCGGTGGCTTCGCCTTCCCCGAGACCTGCCACGAGTGCCGCGGCCGCGGCATGGTCGTCGACGACCCGTGCCCGACCTGCCACGGCTCCGGCCACGCGCCATCGACCCGCACCGTCCAGGCCCGCATCCCCGCGGGCGTGAAGAACGGCCAGAAGATCCGGCTGCGCGGCAAGGGCGTCGGCGGCGAGAACGGCGGCGAGAACGGCGACCTGCTCGTCGTCGTCGCCGTCACGCCGCACCCGGTCTTCGGCCGGGACGGCGACAATCTCACGATCACCGTGCCGGTCACGTTCTCCGAGGCCGCGCTCGGCGCCGACGTCGCCGTACCCGTGCCCACCGGCGGCACCGTGAAGGTGCGGCTCGCGGAGGGCACCCAGAGCGGCCGGGTGCTGCGCGTGCGCGGCAAGGGCGTCCGTCGCAAGGACGGCACCCACGGCGACCTGCTGGTCACCGTCGAGGTGGCGGTCCCGAACCGGCTGTCGTCCGAGGCGCGCGACGCGCTGAAGGCGTACGCCGAGGCCACGAAGGACCACGACCCGCGCGCCGACCTGATGGCGCGCGCGAAGGACGGAGGTGCGCGATGACCGACGACCGCCTGCGCCCCGACGACTCCACCCCGGTCTACGCGATCTCCGTGGCCGCGCAGATCGCCGGGCTGCACCCGCAGACCCTGCGCCAGTACGACCGTCTCGGCCTGGTGTCGCCCGACCGCACGGGCGGACGCAACCGCCTCTACTCGCTGCGCGACATCGAGCGCCTGCGCGAGGTCTCGCGGCTGTCCTCGGACGGCGTGAACCTCGCCGGCATCCAGCGCATCCTCGAGCTCCAGACCGAGGTCGAGATGCTGCGCGCCCAGGTGGGCACGCTGCTCGCCGAGGTGCAGCGCCTGCGCCCGAGCCTCGGCGCGCGGACCAGCTCCGAACCCTCCACCGCCCTCGTGGTCTGGCGGCCCCGCCCCGCCGACCGCGACCGCACCCGCTAGACCGCGAGCCGCACGAGCCGGCTCGCACCGACTTCTTCTCCAGACTCGACACGAAAGGCCCCTCCGGGGGAGATGACCATGGATCTGTCCATCACCACCCGCGCGCAGGACGCGCTGTCCAACGCCGTGCGCCGAGCCTCGCGCTCCGGACACGCGCAGGTCGAGCCGCTGCACCTGCTCGAAGGGATCCTCGAGGACCGCGAGGGCATCCCCGCCGCGCTCCTCACCCACCTCGGCGTCGACCAGACCGAGCTGATGAGCGCGGTCACGAAGGCCATCGGCGCCCTGCCCTCGGCGAGCGGTGCGACCGTGTCGCAGCCGACGATGTCCAACGCCGCCTTCCGCGTGCTCAACGCCGCGCAGGACGTCGCGCGCGAGCGCGGCGACGAGTACGTCTCCACCGAGCACCTGCTGCTCGCCCTCGCCGGCGACCAGGGCGAGGCCGGGCTGCTGCTGCGCTCGATGGGCGCCGGGCCGGTCGAGCTCATCGACGCGCTGAAGGACCTGCGCGGCGACAAGCGTGTCACGAGCGCCGACCCCGAGGGCAGCTTCCAGGCGCTGCAGAAGTTCAGCGTCGACCTCACGGCGCTCGCGCGCGAGGGCCGGATCGACCCGGTCATCGGGCGCGACGAGGAGATCCGCCGCGTGATCCAGGTGCTGTCGCGGCGTACCAAGAACAACCCGGTGCTCATCGGCGAGCCCGGCGTCGGCAAGACCGCCGTCGTCGAGGGCCTCGCCCAGCGCATGGTCGCGGGCGACGTCCCCGACTCGCTCCGCGGCAAGAAGCTCGTGTCGCTCGACCTCGCGGCGATGCTCGCGGGTGCGCAGTACCGCGGCCAGTTCGAGGAGCGGCTCAAGAGCGTCCTCGACGAGATCAAGGACAGCAACGGCCAGGTCGTCACGTTCATCGACGAGCTGCACACGGTCGTCGGCGCGGGCGCGAGCGGCGACTCCGCGATGGACGCCGGCAACATGCTCAAGCCGATGCTGGCGCGCGGCGAGCTGCGCATGGTCGGCGCGACCACGCTGGACGAGTTCCGCGAGCGGATCGAGAAGGACCCCGCCCTCGAGCGCCGGTTCCAGCAGGTGTTCGTGGGGGAGCCGAGCGTCGAGGACACCATCGGCATCCTGCGCGGCATCAAGGAGAAGTACGAGGCGCACCACAAGGTCGCCATCAACGACTCCGCGCTCGTCGCTGCCGCGACGCTGTCCGACCGCTACATCACCAGCCGCTTCCTCCCCGACAAGGCGATCGACCTGGTCGACGAGGCGGCCTCGCGGCTGCGCATGGAGATCGACTCGATGCCGGCGGAACTCGACGAGGTGCAGCGCCAGGTCGACCGGCTGCGGATGGAGGAGCTCGCGCTCTCGCGCGAGACCGACGCCGCCTCGGTCGAGCGGCTCGCGAAGCTGCGCGCCGACCTCGCCGACAAGGCCGAGGAGCTCGCGGGGATGCGCACCCGCTGGGACTCGGAGAAGCAGGGTCTCGACAAGGTCGGCGACCTCAAGATCCGGCTCGACGAGCTGCGGATGCTGCTCGAGCGCGCCCAGCGCGACGGCGACCTCGAGCAGGCGTCGCGCCTGATGTACGCCGAGATCCCTGCGCTCGAGCGCCAGCTCGACGAGGCGATCTCGGGCTCGAGCGACCGCGTCCGCATGGTGCGCGAGGAGGTCGGACCCGACGACGTCGCCGAGGTCGTGGGTGCCTGGACCGGCATCCCCGCGGGCCGGCTGCTCGAGGGCGAGACCGCCAAGCTGCTGCGGATGGAGGAGGAGCTCGGCCAGCGCGTCGTCGGGCAGAAGGAGGCCGTGCAGGCCGTGTCCGACGCGGTGCGTCGCGCGCGCGCCGGCATCGCCGACCCCGACCGCCCGACCGGCTCGTTCCTGTTCCTCGGCCCCACCGGTGTCGGCAAGACCGAGCTGGCCAAGGCGCTCGCGGAGTTCCTCTTCGACGACGAGCGCGCCATGACCCGCATCGACATGAGCGAGTACGGCGAGAAGCACTCCGTCGCGCGGCTGGTCGGTGCACCCCCCGGGTACGTCGGCTACGAGGAGGGCGGACAGCTCACCGAGGCAGTGCGGCGCCGGCCCTACAGCCTGGTGCTGCTCGACGAGGTCGAGAAGGCGCACCCCGAGGTGTTCGACGTCCTGCTCCAGGTGCTCGACGACGGCCGCCTCACCGACGGCCAGGGCCGCACGGTCGACTTCCGCAACGCGATCCTCGTGCTGACGTCGAACCTCGGGTCGAGCGTGCTCGCCGACCCGACGCTGTCGACGGAGCAGAAGGAGGAGGCGGTGATGAACGTCGTGCGCGCGTCGTTCAAGCCGGAGTTCCTCAACCGCCTCGACGACACCGTGCTCTTCCACCCGCTCGGCATCGAGGAGCTGTCCTCGATCGTGACGATGCAGGTCGACGCGCTGCACAAGCGCCTGGCCGACCGACGGCTCACGCTCGACGTCAGCCCCGCGGCCCGTGACTGGTTGGCGCTCAACGGGTTCGACCCCGTCTACGGCGCCCGGCCGCTGCGTCGGCTGGTGCAGTCGTCGATCGGCGACCGGCTGGCGCGCGCGATCCTCTCCGGCGAGATCGCCGACGGCGACACCGTCGTCGTCGACGTGACCCCGGAGGCCGACGGCCTCACCGTCACGCCCCGGCGCTGACCTGACGTCCGACGCCCGGGCCCGACCACCGCGGTCGGCCCGGGTGTCGTCGTCTCGAGCTGCTGACGGTCAGGCCGGGCTCTCGGGCAGGAACACCTGCCGCCCCGGCGGGTACGACGAGGGCTGTCCGGGTCCGGCAGCGGGGCTCGGCGGTGCCGGTGCGACGTAGGTCGCCGGAGGTGCCGGCGCCGGCTGCTCGACGTACGCCGACGGCGCGGTCCCCTGCGTCGGCGCGGCCGGCCAGAGGAACGGCGACGGCGCGGGCGCCGACGGGGCGAGGCCGTCCGGCGCGGCCGGGGGCAGGCCCCCAGGACCACCGACACCACCGAGACCACCGGGGCCGCCGGGGCCGCCGGGGCCGCCCGGAGTCTCGGGGAGCAGCGGCGGCAGGACCCACGGGTCGATGCCCGGCGTCGGGAGCCCGGTGGCGTAGCGGTAGAGCACGGTGCGCAGGTAGGCACCGAGCGCGGAGACGACCGCGGAGGCGATGAAGCCGCCGAGCACGGCAGCGACGAGGAGCAGGCCGCCGATCGCGAGCATGGCGCCGTTGCGGTGCGTGCTCCCGTCGTAGATGCCGTACAGACCCACCATCCCCAGCGCGAACAGGCCGAGCCACACCAGGATCACGACGACCCCGAAGCGCAGGCCCGCGCGGGCGTTCGAGCCGAAGCGCGAGGTGAGGACGTGGGCGGAGCGCTTCACGGTCTCGAGCGGCATGGTGCCCTCGGCCATGATCACGGGGATCGCGAACGCGGTCGCGACGGCCCACGACACGCCGGCCAGCAGCCGGACGATCGCGCCGGCGAGACCGAAACGCTGGAGCAGGCGCAGCGCGACGGCGACGGCCGCCGCCATCGCGGCCCAGGCGATCAGCTGGCTCCGCCGCTCCCACGCGGCGGCCATCGCCGTGCCGAAGGTGGGATCGCCGCCGTCGGCGCGCTGCATGGCCGCGTCGACGACGGCTCCGAGGAAGAACGTCGAGACCAGCGTGGAGGCGAACACGGCCACGGCGTACACGACGAGGCCGAGCGGATCGCCGCGGCCGTCGACCGGCAGCCCCACGATCAGGTACGTCGGCAGCGCGACGAGCGCGAACGCCAGCGACGACGCGAGGCCGCCGACGACGAGCAGCACGACCATCGAGGGATCGCGCTTGAGCAGAGCCCACGAGGCCTCCACCAGCGGCTTGCCCGCGAGCGACGTGGCCATCGGACGAACCTCCTGAGTCCGGGGCACCGGACGCCCCTCCTCCTGGGATGTCGTCACGCCGACGGCGTCCCCTGAGCCGCTGCACGCGGTGAATCCGCGATCGGTTGACGACGTACTTAACAACTGTGTTAAATACGTTCATGGCGACGCTCACCGACGACCGGCTCGACGCGGTCTTCGGCGCGCTCGCCGACCCGACCCGCCGGGCGATCCTGACCCGGCTCGCCGACGGCGACGCGAGCGTGTCCGAGCTCGCCGAGCCGCTGCCGATCAGTCTGCCCGCGGTGTCGCGGCACCTGAAGGTGCTCGAGTCCGCGGGGCTCATCAGCCGGGACCGCGACGCCCAGTGGCGGCCCAGCCGGCTGCGCCCCGACACGCTGCGCGAGGCGCTCGGCTGGATCGAGCCGTTCCGTGACCTATGGGACGACCGGCTCGACCGTCTCGACGCCCACCTCAAGCGCCTGCAGGACCCGCAGACCGCGCGCGCCACCACCCCGAGAGGACCTGCCCGATGACCGACCAGCCCTTCCCCGCGCCCGACCCGGACGACCCGCCGGTCCACACGCTGCGGGTCGAGCGGGAGTTCGACGCGCCGCGCGAGGCGGTCTACCGCGCCTTCGTCGACCCCGACCAGCTCGCCGCCTGGTTCGGCCCGGTCGGCTACCACGTCCCGCGCGAGACGGTCTCGATCGACGCGAGAGTCGGCGGGTACCAGCGGTTCTCGATGGGACCGGTCGACGGCGACGGCTCGCAGCTCAGCCCGATCGACGCCACCTTCACCGAGGTGATCGAGAACGAGCTGCTCGTCGGCGAGGAGAAGATCGACGGCGTGCCCGGCTTCGACGGCGTCGCGGTCTTCGCGCTGCGGCTGGAGTTCCACGACCTCGGCGGCGGTCGCAGCCGGCTCGTCGTCGAGCAGGGCCCGTACTCGGAGTTCATGCGCGGCATGGCCGGGATGGGCTGGGAGTCGTCGTTCACCAAGCTCGACGCGCTGCTCGCGTCGTAGGGCGTCAGCCCGGCCAGTCCTGCGCGGGGTCGAGGGCGTCGATAGTGCGGCGCACGAGAGCGCCGAGGTCCTCGGTGCACTCGGAGCGGTAGAGCGGGCCGGAGCCGTCGCGCAGCAGGCAGCTCGCGGCGGCGAGCCCGCGGGCCGACACCGGCGCGGGCGCCAGCAGGCTCGACACGAGCTGCTCGAGGTCGTCGTGGGCTGCCGCGACGCGGGGGACGACGGCGAGCGACGGCGGCGCGGGGAGCTTGGAGCGGCGCGGCTCGCACTCGGCGAGCAGCCGCAGCACGCTGAGCGCCAGCTCGCGGCGCGAGCCGCTCCGCGCGAGCCGCTGCGCCCGCAGCGCGAGGACCGGGTCGCTCTCGGGCGCCTCGCCCGCGGCGAGCCGCTCGTCGAGCCGCGTCACGCGCAGCCGGGCCTGGAACCGCTCGCCCCAGGTCGCGCGGCGCGTGGAGACGCCGTCGGGGTGGAGGAGCACGACGAGGTGCCGGCGGGAACCGGTCGCGGACGTCGCGCGGCGGGGCACAGCGTTCACCTCCCATCCCGGTCGTCTCCAGGCTAGGTCGGCTTCCCGGCCTTGGCGAGGCCGCCGGTGTCAGGAATCAGAGGGTCCAGGGGATCAAGACGCAGTCCTCCGGTGCCGCCCCGCCGGCCGCCGTGTACGTCGCGACGGCCGCGACGTTGTCGCGGTCGGTGAGCACCCACATCCCGTAGCAGCCGCGCTCCCGCGCCAGATCGGCGAGCGCGGCGACCAGCGCCCGGCCGTGCCCTCGGCGCTGCGCCGCAGGATCGACGGCCAGCTCGTAGAGGAACATCTCCGCGCCCTTGTCCGGGTGCGTGGTCTCGACTCCGGACACGAACCCGACGACGCGGCCGTCGTCGCGCGCGAGCAGCAGGTGGTGGGTCGGGTCGTCGAGGAACCGTCGCGCGGCGTCGTCCTGGACCGCGTGGTCGAACAGCGGACCGGCCTCGTGGACCTGCTCGAGGGTGGTCGCGCGCTCGATCATGCGAACGCCCTCCCCAGCCGCTCGAGCGCCTCGTGCAGCACCGCGGGCTGCTTGCAGAAGGCCCAGCGCACGAAGGGCTTCCCTGCCTCCGGGTCGTCGTGGAACACCTCGTGCGGGATCGCGACGACGCCCGCGCGGCCGGGCAGGTCGCGGCAGAACGCCCAGCCGTCGGCGTACCCGAGGGGACGCACGTCGGTGGTCGCGAAGTAGGTGCCCTGCGGGACGGTGGTGGGGAACCCGAGGTCGGCCAGGCCCGTGCAGAGCAGGTCGCGCTGCTCCTCGAGCCCGTCGCGGAACGACGCCCAGTAGTCGTCGGGCAGCGCGAGCCCCTCGACCACCGCCCACTGGAACGGGCCGCCCGAGACGAACGACAGGTGCTGGCGCGGCACGCGCACCGCCGCGATGAGGTCGGTCGGCCCGGTCGCCCAGCCGACCTTCCAGCCGGTTATCGACAACGACTTGCCCGCGCTGCCGATCGTGACCGTGCGCTCGGCCATCCCGGGCAGCGTGCAGAACGGGACGTGCTCCGAGCCGGAGAACACCAGGTGCTCGTAGGCCTCGTCGCTGATCACCCAGAGGTCGTGCTCCTCGACCACCTCGGCGATCGCCGCGAGCTCGTCTCGGGTGAACACGCTGCCGGTCGGGTTGTGCGGGGAGTTGAGCAGCAGCAGCCGGGTCCGCGGCGTGATCGCGGCGCGCAGCGCGTCGGTGTCGGGGCGGAACGAGCCGGCGGTGAGCGGCACCTCGACCCGAGTTCCGCCGCCGAGCGAGACGGCCGCGGCGTACAGGTCGAACCACGGCGAGAACATGACGACCTCGTCGCCGTCGTCGACGAGGGCGAGGAGCGCGGCGGCGATCGCCTCCGAGGCACCGGTCGCGACGACGACGTCGGTGACAGGGTCGAGCTCGATCCCGTAGAAGCGCCGCTGGTGCTCGGCGATGGCGGCGCGCAGCTCGGGCACGCCGTGCGCGGGCGGGTACTGGTTGCCGCGGCCCTCCTGGATCGCGCGGATCGCGGCGTCCTTCACGACCTGCGGTCCGTCGGTGTCGGGGAAGCCCTGGCCGAGGTTCACCGATCCGGTCGCGACCGCCAGCGCGCTCATCTCGCCGAAGACGGTGGTGGCGTGCTCGCGCATCCGGGGGACGAGCGGGGGCTGTCGTCGGGTCACCTGCGCAGGCTACGACCGGAACGCCTCGCCGGAGGTGTGCGACCGGGTGCCAGGATGCGGGGATGACGACGCTGGTGGTGACCGGGGGCTCGCGCGGGATCGGTGCGGCGGTGTGCGTCGCGGCCGCGGCCGCGGGCTGGGACGTCGTCGTCGACTACGCGCGCGACGCGGACCGCGCGGCCGACGTCGTACGACGGATCGAGGACGCCGGCGGGCACGCCCTCGCGGTGCGCGCCGACGTCGGCGACCCCGCTGCGGTCGAGGACCTGTTCGCGGCCGCCGACGCGTGGCGAGGCCCGATCTCGGGCCTGGTGAACAACGCCGGGATCTCGGGTGGGCAGGCGCGCGTCGACGAGGTCGGCGCCGAGGCGCTGCAGCAGGTGCTCGCGGTCAACGTCGTCGGACCTTTCCTCTGCGCAGGCGCCGCCGTCCGCCGGATGTCGACGCGCCACGGCGGCAGCGGCGGCTCGATCGTGAACATCTCCTCGCGCGCCGCCGTGCTCGGCAGCCCCGGCGAGTTCGTGCACTACGCCGCGACCAAGGGCGCGCTCGACACCCTCACCGTGGGCCTCGCGGGCGAGGTGGCGACGGAGGGCGTGCGGGTGAACGGCATCGCCGTCGGCCTGATCGACACCGACTTCCACGACGCGACCGGCGAGGCGGGCCGAGCCGACCGGATCCGACCGACGATCCCGATGAAGCGGTCCGGCACCGCCGAGGAGGTGGCCGCCGCCGTGGTGTGGCTGCTCTCGGACGCGGCGTCGTACACGACGGGCACGACGCTGGCGGTGTCGGGCGGGCGCTGAGCGCAGGAGAGGATGGGCGCATGGCCACCGCACTCGTCACCGGAGCGACCGCCGGGATCGGCGCCGAGTTCACCGCGCAGCTCGCCGCCCGCGGCGACGACCTCGTCCTCGTCGCGCGCGACCGCGAGCGACTCGAGGCGTGCGCGGAGGACCTGCGCACCCGGCATCGGATCGCGGTCGAGGTGATCGTCGCCGACCTCGCCGACCGCGAGCAGGTCGCGATCGTCGAGGCGCGGCTGCGCGACGCCACGCGTCCGGTCGACCTGCTGGTGAACAACGCCGGGTTCGGCGTCAACCAGCTCTTCGTCGACGGCGACCTCGAGGCCGAGCAGGCGATGCTCGACGTCCTCGTCACCGCCGTCCTGCGCCTCACCCACGCGGCGCTGCCGGGCATGGTCGCCCGCGGCACCGGTGGCGTCATCAACGTCTCGAGCGTCGCGAGCTTCATCGCCGGCGGCACCTACAGCGCCGCGAAGTCCTGGTGCACGGTGTTCTCCGAGTCGGTCGACCGTCAGCTCGCCGGCACCGGTGTCACGGTGATGGCGCTCTGCCCGGGCTTCACGCACACCGAGTTCCACCAGCGCGGTGGGATGGACGTGTCGCACCTGCCGGACTGGATGTGGCTCGACGCACCCGACCTCGTGCGCGACGCCCTCGCCGACTTCCGGCGCGGCAAGCCGGTGTCGGTGCCGGGCGCGCAGTACAAGGCGATCCGCGTGCTCACCTCCGTGCTGCCTCGGCCTCTGGTGCGGCGGGCCTCAGGAGTGCGCGGGCCGGACCGCGTACGCCGCTGAGCCGCTAGCGCGGCAGGATCCCGGGGCCGTGGTCGAACCGCGGCGGTGACGTCGGCTCGCCACGTCGCTGCGGGTCGAACGGCCGTGGGTCCCGACGGGCGGCGCGCTCATGCATCGAGGACCACCGCCCGCGTGATGGCGGCGGCGGCCGCCGGGTCGCCGGTGCGGGCGTGGACGTCGAGCGCGACGTCGGCGAGCTTGAGGACGTGCTCGCCGCCGTGCTGCAGCGCCTGCGCCCACGCATCGTCGACCGACTCCGTGCCGGCTGCTACCTCCGCGCGCGTCGCGGGCAGGTAGCAGGACAGGACCGCGGCGGTCGCGGACCAGGCGTAGGCGTACGCGTCCTCCCACTGCTCGCGCGGCAGCGACGGCAGCGTGCGCGCCACCGCGTGCGGCGCTGTTGCCGCGTGCACCAGCATCGTCGGGTTCCCGTGCGCCGCAGCCGGATACGCCGCCACGACCGCGTCGACCAGGTCGTCCAGCGCGCGAGGTACGTCGGCGGGCGGCGTCATCGACCCGACGTGGTCCGGCCACGCCTCGACGGCACCGAGGCGTGTCAACCGGTCGCGGATGCCGCCCTCCTGCGGGTCGATCCGGGGCACGCCGTCCACCAGCGCCGCGGCGTCGCGCGAGCCGTGCAGGTCGATGCGCGGGACCGGCTGCCAGCGCCCGGCCCAGTAGCCGAGCGCCTGCGCGAGCTCGGCACGGCGGACCTCGTTGTCGTCGGCCCGCAGCGCCATCGTCGCGTGGCCGGTGCGGATCACGCCGTGGGTCGCACCGGCGGCGATGCCCGGCAGCAGCCGCGGCCACCAGGTCGCCAGCACGTCGTCCCACGGCGACTCCTCGACCAGTCGCGCGAAGTGCGCGATCCAGTCGCCGAGCCGGTCCGGGTCGCCGAGCGCCTCGCGCTCGGCGTCGGCGCCACGGATCGGCCGGCGCTCGGCCGGCAGCTCGTCGAGGCGCTCGGCGTACTCGTCGACCCAGGCGTGCACGTCGCTGCCCGCGTCGCGCCTGGCGAGGACGTCGACGGCCATCGGGCCGTGGTTGGACAGCCAGCCGTCCCACTCGGGCCCGGTGCGGTGCAGGCGCTCGAGCGCCTCGTCGTAGGTTCCGGTCTGCGTCGTCGTCATGGGACGATCGAAGGACATCAAGTGGACTTGAGGTCAAGCGATGAAGGCAGACGATCTGCTGTCGATCGGCGAGGTGGCCCGACGGAGCGGCCTCGCGCCGAGCGCGCTGCGCTACTACGAGGACGTCGGGCTGCTCACCAGCACGCGCACGGCGGGCGACCGGAGGCGCTACCGACGCGCGGTCCTGCGACGTATCGCGGTGATCCGCAGCGCGCAGAACGTGGGGCTCTCGCTGGACGAGATCGCTTCGGCGCTCGCGGTCGTCGGTCCGGAGGACGCCCCGACCAAGCGCGAGTGGCACCGGATGAGCGCAGCCTGGCGCCCGGCGCTCGACGCGCGCATCGACGCGCTGCAGGCGCTGCGCTCCAACCTCGACAGCTGCATCGGCTGCGGCTGCCTGTCGATGCGCCAGTGCACGCTCTACAACCCGCAGGACGAGCTCGGCGACCAGGGCCCAGGCCCGCGCCGCAAGGTCTCGGTGCTCGACCCGCCCTACGGCGACTGAGCCGGAACCCCTCCCCGCGGTCGCTCGTCGCACAGAGAGAGGACCGCGAGCAGGGAGGACCCGCTGATGCAGTGCCCGAAGTGCCACGGCGACATGCGCAGCTACGAGCGCAACGGCATCACGATCGACCAGTGCACGGAGTGCCGCGGCGTGTTCCTCGACCGCGGCGAGCTCGACCACCTGATCGGCCTCGAGGCGTCGGCAGCCGTGCCGTCCGCGGTGCCGCAGCCGGTCGCCCCGACGTACTCCGCGCGCACGCCGGAGCCGTCGTACGGCGGCAAGCCGTACAAGAAGCGCAAGAGCTTCCTCGAGGAGCTGTTCGACTAGCGCGCCGCGACCTCGGCGACCGCGGAGCCCACGGCGACCGGTCCGGCGTCGGGCACCTCGACGACCTCCCAGCCGCGCAGCCGCGCGTGCTGCACCTCGTCGGCGTCCGCGGCGGGCGAGGCGACGTAGACCACCGGCGCATCCGGCCAGTCCAGCGAGCGGTCGTCGGCCGGCGGCACGACGGCGTCGACGAGCACGTAGCCCGCGACCGCGCGCCGCGCGGCCTTCTGGCTGAAGCCCAGCGCAGGCGCCATCGCCCCAGCGGTGCCGTCGACGACGAGCAGCACGGGGGCCACGGCGTTGCCGGCGGCCAGCGCGATGGACAGGTGGGCGACCCAGTGCGCGCGCTGCGTGCGCGCGTCGTCGTCGGGCGCGGGGTCGTCGACGAACGGCGAGAGCACGCGGTAGCCACCGGGCCGGTCCATCAGGACGTCGGCGGTGTCGGACGCGTCGTAGGCGGGCGCGGCACCGGGCAGCGGGGGGCACAGGACGACGGTCGCGGCGGTCACGGCACCAGCCTGCCCCACGACGACGCCGGATCCGCGCCGGGAGAGCGTGCGCTGCGCGGGTCCGTGCGACGGACCACCGCCGGAACCGGGTGGAGCGCCCCGGCTACGCTGCGGACCGTGACGACTGCCGACGACCGTGCCCAGCTCCGACAGGACATCCTCGACAAGGCCGTCGTGCACGGCCGGGTCGTGCTCTCCAGCGGCAAGGAGGCCGACTACTACGTCGACCTGCGCCGCGTGACGCTCGACGGCGCCACCGCCCCGCTCGTCGGCCGCGTGATGCTCGAGCTCACGAAGGACCTCGACTACGACGCCGTCGGCGGTCTCACCCTCGGCGCCGACCCGGTCGCCACCGCGATGCTCCATGCAGCTGCCGCGGAGGGTCGCACCCTCGACGCGTTCGTCGTCCGCAAGAGCGAGAAGGCCCACGGCCTGCAG
>JBGAJT010000006.1:0-18917 GCA_044224785.1 Candidatus Nanopelagicales bacterium
CTGTCCGGGCCCCGGGCGGGGCCCCCCTCCCTGACGGCCCCCCCCCCCGGGGCTGGGGGCCCCCCCGGGTGGGGGGGGCGCCCCCCGAGGCATGGGTGCCCTCGGACGTCGAGCTCGCTCGACGAGCCGTCCGCAAGCAGATGGACCGGCGCCGGATCCTCATCGCGACGGCGTCCTCGGTCGTGGTCTTCGGGGCGATCGTCGCCCTGGTCGTCACCGCCCCGGGCTGGACGCTCTTCCAGCAGACGTTCTTCGACCTCGACTACGCGCGCGAGGTCTTCCCCGGGATCCTCGCGGGGTTCAAGACGGACCTGCTCATCGTCGTGATGTCGACCGTCCTGATCTCGGTGCTGGCGATGATCCTCGCGATCGCCCGCACCACCCGCGCAGCCGCGACGGCGCCGGCGCGCATCCTGGCGACCGGCTACGTCGACCTCTTCCGAGGCATCCCGCTGCTGCTGGTCCTCTACCTCGTCGGCTTCGGCATCCCTGCGCTGGGGATTCCGTGGCTGCCGTCGAACACCGTGATCCTCGGCACGATCGCCCTGAGCCTGACGTACGCCGCGTACGTCGCCGAGGTGATCCGCTCGGGCATCCTCTCGGTGCACCCCAGCCAGCGGGCCGCGGCGCGCGCGCTCGGGCTCACCCAGGCGCAGACGATGCGCCACGTCGTGCTGCCGCAGGCGCTGCGGCGCGTGGTGCCCCCGCTGCTCAACGACTTCGTGTCGCTGCTCAAGGACGTCAGCCTCGTGTCCGTCCTCGGTGTCTACGAGGGCGTGCGCCAGGCGCAGATCTACGCCAGCGAGAGCTTCAACTTCACGCCGTTCGTCGTGGCCGCGGCGATCTTCCTCGTCGTGACGATCCCGCTCACGCGGATCACGGACAGGGTGCTCGCGCGCGCCATCGCCCGCCAGAACGCGCAGGGGACGGCATGACCGCGCCCGCCGGCGCGACGCCGGTCCTCGAGCTGCGCGGCGTCCGCAAGTCCTTCGGCGACGAGGTCGTTCTCCGCGACGTCGACCTCGTCGTGCCCGAGCACACCGTCACCGTCCTCATCGGTGCGAGCGGCTCGGGCAAGTCGACCCTGCTGCGGTGCGTGAACCAGCTCGAGCAGGTCGACGACGGCCTCGTGCTCTTCGACGGCGCCGACATCGCCGACCCGCGCGTCGACCACGACGACGTCCGCAAGCGGATGGGCATCGTCTTCCAGGCGTTCAACCTGTTCCCGCACATGACCGTGCTCGACAACATCACGCTCGCGCCGCGGCGCGTCCACGGCATCGGCCGCGCAGACGCGGAGAAGCGCGCCCTCGAGCTGCTCGAGCGGTTCGGCCTCGCCGACAAGGCGCAGCAGTACCCGGACCGACTGTCGGGCGGGCAGCAGCAGCGCGTCGCGATCGTCCGCTCGCTCGCCGTCGCGCCGCGGCTCATGCTCTTCGACGAGGTCACCTCGGCCCTCGACCCGGTCCTCGTCAACGAGGTGCTCGCTGCGGTCCGCGACCTGCGCGGCGAAGGCATGACGATGGTCATCGCCACCCACGAGATGGGCTTCGCGACGCAGGTCGCCGACGAGGTCTGCTTCCTCGCCGGCGGCGTCATCGTCGAGCGCGGTACGCCGGACCAGGTGATCCACGCACCCGTCGACCCGCGCACCGCCGAGTTCCTGCGCCGCGTCCACGAGGCCGGCCGCCTGTGACGGTGGCGCCGACCCTCTCGGGACACGCACCGGCGTCCGCGTCCGCCTCCACGGCGCAGAGGTAAGGCGCTCCTACGCTGGACGGCGTGAGCGGCCCGCCGGTCGCCCACGGATCACGAGCGGCCGCAGGCCGCACCGAGATAGGAGACGGCATGTCCGCGACCGAACCGACCGTCGAGGAGAGCGACGTCCTCACGAGCCTGGGGCGCAGCTGGGGCATCCTGCTGTTCATCGGCATCGTGACGCTGCTGCTCGGCCTCGCGCTCACCTTCTGGACCGACAAGAGCATCAACGTCTTCGCCATCTTCTTCGGCATCTACCTGCTGCTCAGCGGCATCTTCCAGGTGGTGCAGTCGTTCTCGTCGGCCACGCACCACCGCGCGCTGCTCGCCATCTCCGGCATCCTGTCGATCATCCTGGCTGCCTACATGTTCAAGGCGGTCCACAACGACCTGTCGGCGGAGATCCTCGCGCTGTTCATCGGTATCGCCTGGCTGTTCCGCGGCATCGTCGAGCTCATCGTCGGCCTGCAGAGCAAGGGCGTCGACGGCCGTGGCTGGCTGCTCACCGGCGGCATCCTGCTCATCCTCGGCGCCGTGGTGATCTGGGCCTGGCCGAGCGCCGCGGTGAACCTGATCTTCACGATCACGGGCATCGTCCTGATCGTCGTGGGCATCAGCGAGATCGTCGGGTCCTTCCAGATCAAGAAGCTCGCCGCCGCCTGACGGCAGCACGTCGAGGGGCCGTCGGGACCACCCGGCGGCCCCTCGCGCATGTGACGGGCGTCCGCTCGTCGAGTCCTGCAGGTGGCGCGCGTCCGGCTGCGAAGTCGGGCAGAGTGGGACGTGACGGTCAGGGGAGGAGCCGCCACCGGCGGGATCCTGACGGCCGTCCGTTTCAGGAGGTGGGTCGTGGTCGCCGAGACCAGCCAGACCCTCGATCGCGGGCTGACCGTGCTCGAGCTGCTCTCCGACGCCCCGGACGGGCTCACCGTCACCGAGATCGCCGGCAAGCTCGGCGTCTCGCGCACGGTCGTCTACCGGCTGGTCGTCACGCTGGAGCAGCATGCGCTGCTCCGACGCGGAGGAGACGGGCGCTGTCGTCTGGGCATGGCCGTCCTCGCCCTCGCCCGGCAGGTGCAGCCGGTGCTCCGCGAGGCCGCGATCCCCGCGCTGCGCCGCCTCGCCGACTCCGTCGGGGCCACGGCGCACCTCACCGTCGTCGACGGCCAGGACGCGCTCGCCGTCGCCGTCGTCGAGCCGACCCGCTCGGACTTCCACGTCGCCTACCGCGTCGGCGCCCGCCACCCGCTCGACCGCGGTGCCGCCGGCAAGGCCGTCCTCGCCGCGCGCGCGACCGGTGGTCGCCCGTTCGAGCCCGGCTGGGTCGTGTCGACCGGCGAGCTCCAGCAGGGCGCCTACGGCCTGGCCGCGCCGCTGCTCGGCGTCGCCGGCATCGAGGCGTCGGTCGGCGTCGTCACGCTCATGGAGCTGCCCGTCGAGGACGTCGGCCCCAAGGTCTTGCGCGCCGCGGGAGAGGTCGCCCGCGCCCTGCGCTAGCGACGGCCCGCTCCCTCGACGTCAGTAGCAGCCGGTGAGGGTGGCGGGCAGGCGGTCGACGGCCTGCCGCGTGGCCAGCGGCGTGTAGCGCGCGTTGCGCGCGACCATCGCGGCGAAGATGCGCGGTCGACCGTCAGCGCCCGTCGCATAGCCGGCGAGCGCGATCGCGTCGCGCAGCGTGCCGGTCTTCGCGAACACCTTGCCGCGCGCGCAGATCGTGGGGCTGGTGCGGTAGCGGCTCGCGAGCGTGCCGGTCGCGCCGCCGACCGGGAGCCAGCCCTTGAGCGGCGCGAGCTCCGGGTGCGCCGGCGAGATCCCGAGGCGCAGCAGGCTGACCAGACCGCGCGCGGTGAGCCGGTCCGAGCGCGAGACGCCGCTGCCGTCGTAGATCGCCCAGCCGCGCGTGTCGACGCCGAGCGCCGCGAGCTCGCGCATCTCGTTGGTGCGCGCACCCGCCCACGTCGGCGTGATGCCGCGTGCCACCGCGTTGTTGCGGAAGAGCATCTCGGCGACGTCGTTGTCCGAGACCTTGAGCATCCACGCGAGCGCGGCGCCCGACGTGTTGCCGACGAAGCGCGCGACCTCGACGGCGCCGGGCGCGGTGATCGCGCGGCCGTCGTAGACCGCCTTGGCTGCGAGGTCGGTGCGCGCGACGAGGAGCGCGCGCAGCGCGACGCCCACCTGCCCGGCGAAGTAGGCGGCGGCGTCGGCGCTCGTGTCGCTGCTGTGCCGCAGGTCGCGCTTGAGCGCGCGCACCGGCGAGACGACGCCGGGCACGTAGCCCGACGGCCAGCCCGGCGCGAGCGTCGGAGCGGGGAAGCGGCTGTCGTCGACGCGGACCGAGATGCGGAAGGTGCGCGGGGTCGCCGGCGGGGTCGCGGCGGGGTCGGGCGAGGCCGGCACGTGCGTGGCGAGGACCGCGGCCGTCGATCGCGCGAGGCGCAGCAGCTGGGTGCTCGTGAGCATCGGGTCGCCGCCCGCGACGAGCACGACCTGCTGCACCGACGCGCCCTGCACCACGACCGTCGGGAACCGGGTCGTCGTCCCGAGGACGCGCAGCGTCGTGACTGCTGTCGCGAGCTTGGTGGTGGAGGCGCCGCGTAGGGAGGCGGTGTCGTTGTAGCGGTAGAGGGTGGCGCCGGTGCGCGGGTCGACGACGAGGGCGCCCTTCGCGGACGACGCCGCGATCGGTGCGGGGCTGCGGAAGCGCGAGGGGACCAGCGCGGCGATGCGGGCGTCGGCTGCGGCCGTCGCCGCGGCCGAGCTGGTGCGGTCCGAGGCGCGCGGCGCGGCGGCCGGCGTCGGTGCGGGGCTGGTGGCCGCGAACGCCGGGGACGAGCCGAGCAGCACGGCTGCAGCAGCGAGGACGACGGCGGTACGGCGGGGGATCACCGCACGACGGTAACCCGAACCGCCGCCGGGTCGTGACGGGGCTCGCGCGTGCGGCGTACCAGGGTCAGCGCTCGGTCTCGCGCGCCGCGGTGGCGACGAGCGGGAGCACGCGGTGGGGCACCTGCGTCGCGAGCGCGATGACGGTCGAGGCGCGGCCGATGCCCTCGGTGGCGACCACCAGGTCGATCACGCGCTGCAGGTCGGCGTTGGAGCGCGCCACCACGCGGCAGAGCAGATCCCCGCTGCCGGTGATGGTGTGCACCTCGAGCACCTCGGGGATGTCGGCGAGCCGGCGGCCGATCTCGTCGTGCCCGCGCTGGGCGATCTCCAGGGTCACGAAGGCGGTGACGGGGAAGCCGAGAGCCGTGGTGTCGACGTCGGGACCCCAGCCGGTGACGATGCCGCGGGCGGCCATCTTGTCCAGGCGGGCCTGCACGGTGCCGCGGGCGAGCTTGAGCCGGCGGCTGGCCTCCAGGACCCCGATGCGCGGCTCCGCAGCGAACAGGTCGAGGATCGCGGCGTCGATGGAGTCGACCGGAATCGTGTCGGGCATGTCGACCATTCCCTGAGCAGTTCGCTGGGCGAAATGAGCAGTACCTGCGCGCGAACCCTAGCGCACCTGGGCACGTTGCGCGGTGTGTCCTGGACGTCTTGCTAGGTGAGCCTTGCCTTGCCACCCTGCCCGCATGACCCAGACCGTCGAGAACCCCCTCGTCACGACCGCCGACCCGTTCCCGCTGCGGGGCATGGACGCTGTGGTGTTCGCGGTGGGCAACGCCCGGCAGTCCGCGCACTGGTACTCCACCGCCTTCGGCATGCGCGTCGTCGCCTACCGCGGCCCGGAGACCGGCGACCGCGACCATGCGAGCTACGTCCTCGAGAGCGGCTCCGCGCGCTTCGTCCTCGTCGGCCCGGTCCATGCCGGCGCCCCGGTGGCCGCGCGCGTCGCGGCGCACGGCGACGGAGTGATGGACCTCGCGCTCGAGGTGCCCGACGTGCACGCGGCGTACCGCTACGCCGTGGCCCACGGCGGTACCGGTCTCGAGGAGCCGCACGAGGTCGGCGACGAGCGCGGCACCGTGGTGCTCGCCGCGATCGCGACGTACGGCGACACCCGGCACACGCTCGTCGACCGCTCGCGCTACACCGGCCCGTACCTGCCGGGCTTCGTCGAGCGCGCACCGCTCGTCGCCGCTCCCGAGCGCCGGTTCTTCCAGGCGGTCGACCACTGCGTCGGCAACGTCGAGCTCGGGCGGATGGACGAGTGGGTCGAGTTCTACCACCGCGTCATGGGCTTCACGAACATGGCCGAGTTCGTCGGCGACGACATCGCGACCGACTACTCGGCCCTCATGAGCAAGGTCGTCGCCGACGGCACGCGCAAGGTGAAGTTCCCGCTCAACGAGCCGGCGGTCGCGCGCAAGCGCAGCCAGATCGACGAGTACCTCGAGTTCTACGGCGGCCCCGGCGTCCAGCACGTCGCCCTCGCGACCAACGACATCCTCGCGACGGTCGACGCGATGCGCGCGGCCGGCGTCGAGTTCCTGCAGACGCCGGACTCCTACTACGACGACCCCGAGCTGCGGGCGCGCATCGGCGAGGTCCGGGTTCCCGTGGAGGAGCTGAAGAAGCGGCGGATCCTTGTCGACCGCGACGAGGACGGCTACCTGCTGCAGATCTTCACCAAGCCCGTGCAGGACCGGCCGACCGTCTTCTTCGAGCTCATCGAGCGCCACGGGTCGCTCGGCTTCGGCAAGGGCAACTTCAAGGCGCTGTTCGAGGCGATCGAGCGCGAGCAGGACGCGCGCGGCAACCTCTGACGCATACCCCGCACCGGCTGCTGCCCGGGGCACGACGGCTCCCACGGCCGTCGAGCCCCGGGCAGTGCTCTGCCGGCGGTCGCCTACGCTGCGCCCGTGGTGACCTCCGAGCGCTACGACCGCGCCTACTTCGACCGCTGGTACCGCGCGCCGCGCACGCGCGTGAGCTCCCCTGCCGCGCTGCGCCGCAAGGCGGCGCTCGCCCTCGCCGTCGGCGAGTACTACCTCGGCCGCCAGGTCCGCACCGTTCTCGACGTCGGCTGCGGCGAGGGCGGGTGGCTCCCCGCGCTGCGCGCGACGCGGCCCGCCGTGCGCTGGACCGGGGTCGATCCGAGCGAGTACGTCGTCGACCGGTTCGGCCGGTCGCGCGGCATCCGGCTCGGCTCGTTCGCGACCCTCGAGGAGGTCGGTCTCGCCGCGTCGTACGACCTCGTCGTGTGCAGCAACGCCCTCCTCTACGCCGACGACGCCGAGCTCTCCGCAGCGTTGCGCTCGATGGCGGCCCGCACCCGCGCGGTCGCGTTCCTCGAGCTCTACTCCGCCGCCGACGACCTCGAGGGCGACCGGCCCGAGGGCCTGCGCGAGGTGGCGTACTACCGCAAGGCCTTGCGCCGCAGCGGCTTCCGCGCGGTCGGCTCGCACTGCTACCTCGGCCCCCGCGCCCACGACGCCGCCGCGGCGCTCGAGGCCACGACCTGACCTGGGTGGTCAGTCGGGGCCGAAGGGATCATCGACAGGTGCGGCGTCGCGCCCGCTGCTGGTGCTGAAGCGGATCCGGTGGCCGTCGGGATCGGCGACGTTCATCTCGCGCACGCCCCACGGCAGGTCGACCGGGGCACGGCGTACGTCGGCACCGCTCGCGACGTACTCGTCGTGCAGCGCGTCGACGTCGTCGACCCACACCGTGAACCACGTGCCCGGCTGCCCCTGGCCCTCGAGGCAGAGCATCACCTCGAAGCCGTCGCGCGCGACGCCGGCGAACGACAGCGGCTCGCCCCAGGAGAACTGCAGCGAGAAGCCGAGCTTCTCGACGTAGTAGCGGATGCTCGCCCCGACGTCGCTCACGCGGAGGATGGGGTTGGTCGCCGTGATCCGCACCATCCGCGGACGATAGCCGCAGGACGGGGCGCGCGGCGAGGGTGGCGACGCACGTGCCGCCGGGACCCGCCCCGTAGGCTCGCGGACATGGCGATGGAGCCCGGCTGGTACGCCGACCCCTTCGGGGGCGGTGGCTACGTGCGCTGGTGGGACGGCGAGAAGTGGGGCCAGTCCGCGGCCGCCCCTGCTGGTGTCACCACCGACCCGGGCGCGCCGGTCCTGCTGCCGCCGCCGGCTCCTGCGCCGGGCACCGCACCGACCGCGGCCTGGCCGCTGGCGGAGGGCGACCAGGTCCCGCTCGCGGCGTGGGGGCAGCGCGCCGTGGCGCGCATCATCGACTGGGTCATCAAGAGCCTGATCTCGGCGCCGTTCGTGATCTGGGCGCTGTGGCCGTCGTTCCGCGCGTTCGTCGATGCGGTCCCGCGCGACGGCACGGAGGTGCCGCAGGCGGTGACGCAGCGGTTCGTCGACGACATCCTCGCCGCCTCCTTCACCCTCACCGTCATCTCGGTGGTCATCACGTTCGTCTACCAGGTGCCGCAGAACGTCCTGTTCGGCCGCACCCTCGGCAAGCGGATCCTCGGCATCCGGATCCGGATGCTCGCCGTCGACCGCAACCCCGGCTGGCTGGCCGCGACCGTGCGGTGGGGCACCTACACCGTCGGCGTCATCGCGCTGAGCTCGCTGTTCGCGATCGTCGACTACCTGTGGCCGCTGTGGGACAAGCCGTGGCGCCAGGCGCTGCACGACAAGACCGCGCGCACCATCGTCGTGCGCACCCGGCCCTGACGCCGCGTCCGCACGCGTCGGCGCTCCCGTTCGTGGCAGGGTGCCGACCATGACGACGCCGTGGTCGCCGGGGGAGCCCGGCACGCTGTCCGACGGCCGCTCCCGGGCGGCGTTCCGCGACGACTTCCTGTGGGGCACCGCGACGGCGGCGTACCAGATCGAGGGGTCCTGCGACGCCGACGGCAAGGGTGCGTCGATCTGGGACACCTTCACGCACACGCCCGGCAAGATCCTCGACGGCAGCGACGGCGACGTCGCGTGCGACCACTACGTGCGGTACGCCGACGACGTCGCCCTGATGGCCGCCATGGGCGCCAACGCCTACCGGTTCAGCATCTCCTGGCCGCGCATCGTGCCGGCCGGCGAGGGCGCCGTCGAGCCGCGCGGCCTCGACTTCTACGACCGGCTCACGGACTCGCTCCTGGAGCACGGGATCGCGCCGGTCGTCACGCTCTACCACTGGGACCTGCCGCAGGCGCTCGAGGACCGCGGCGGGTGGCTCGACCGCGACACGGCGTACCGGTTCGCGGAGTACGCCGACCACGTCGCCCGTCGCCTCGGCGACCGCGTGCGCAGCTGGATCACCATCAACGAGGCGGTCGTGGTCTCGACGTTCGGCTACGCGTTCGGAACGCACGCCCCGGGCAAGGTGCTGCTGTTCGACTCGTTCCCCGCGACCCATCACGTGCTCCTCGCGCACGGCCTCGCCACGGCGGCCGTCCGGGCGGCCGTCCCGGGCGCACAGGTCGGCGTCACGCACAACCTCTCGCCGGTGCTGCCCCTCACCGGCAGCGCCGAGGACGCCGCGGCCGCCCGCGCCCTCGACGCGATCCAGAACCGCACCTACGTCGACCCGTGCCTGCTGGGCACGTACCCGGGTCTCGAGGAGGTGGGCATCCCGGTCGACCGGTTGTGCGTCCTCGACGGCGACCTCGAGATCATCGCGGCGCCGATCGACGTCCTCGGCGTCAACTACTACAACCCGACCACGGTGAAGGCGCCCGGCGAGGGCAACCCGTTCCCCTTCGAGATCGTGCCGATGCCCGACTACGAGCAGACCGACATGGGCTGGCCCGTCGTGCCGAGCGGGCTGCGCGACCTGCTGGTCGGGCTCAAGGAGTCCTACGGCGAGGTGCTGCCGCCGCTGATGGTCACCGAGAACGGCGTCGCCTTCCCCGACGAGCTGGTCGACGGACACGTCGACGACCCGCGCCGCGTCGAGTACCTCCGCAGCCACATGGCGGCGGTCGGCGAGGCTGCTGACGCCGGCGTCGACGTCCGCGGGTTCTTCGTCTGGACGTTCCTCGACAACTTCGAGTGGGCCGAGGGCTACCGCCCGCGGTTCGGTCTCGTGTACACCGACTACGCGACCCAGCACCGCATCCCGAAGACGTCGTACCAGTGGTTCCGCAGCTTCCTGCGAGGAGACGCATGAGCACCGAGTCCCAACCGCTGGTCGGCGCGCTCGAGGAGCCGACGGTCAACGTCCGGCGCGGCTATGGCCGGCGCGCTGTCGGACCGCACGACGTCGCGGCTGGGACGCCGCCGCCCGTGGGTGCTGTACGGATCGATCGCGGGCGCGCTCGGCATCGCCGCGCTCGCGTTCTCGTCCACCGTCCTCGGCCTCGCCTGCATCTGGTTCTTCTGCCAGGCCATGATCAACGGCTCGTACGCCGCGGTGACGGCGACCATCCCGGACCAGGTGCCGGTGCCGCAGCGAGGTCTGGTGTCGGGCTGGGTCGGGCTCGCGTCGACGCTCGGTGTCGTCGTCGGCGTGGCGCTCGTGTCGTTCCTCGTCCCCGACCTCAAGCTCGGCATCTTCCTCACCGCGATCCTGCTGGTGCTGCTCTGCCTGCCGTTCGTGCTGCGGCTCAAGGACCCGGTGCTCGCCGAGTCGGACCGGCCGCCCTTCGAGGTCTGGACGTGGCTGAAGGGGTTCTGGGTCTCGCCGCGCGAGTACCCGGACTTCGGGTGGGCCTGGTTGACCCGGTTCCTCATGATGCTGGGCAACTCGATGGCGACCCTCTACCTGCTGTTCTGGCTCAAGGACGAGGTGCACTTCGACAACCCCGAGCAGGGCCAGACGGTGCTCATCGGCCTCTATGCGCTCGGCACGATGGCGACCGCCGTGGTCTTCGGCCGCATCTCCGACCGGTCGGGGCGGCGCAAGATCTACGTGATCGCGGCGACGGTCGTGATGGCGGCGGCCGCCGTGATCCTCGCGCTGTTCCCGAACTTCAGCGCCGCCATGGTCGCCGGGCTGGTCCTCGGGCTCGGCTACGGCATGTACCTCGCCGTCGACCAGGCCCTCGTCACGCAGGTCCTGCCGCGCGCGATCGACCGCGGCCGCGACCTCGGCGTCATCAACATCGCCAACAGCGCCCCGCAGGTGCTCGCCCCGGTCATCGCGCTGCCGCTGGTGAAGGGCGCCAGCGGCTACACCGGGCTCTACCTGGCCACTGCGGTGATCACGCTGCTGTCAGCCGTCCTCGTCACCCGCATCCGCAGCGTCCCCTGACGGGTCCTCGAGCGTCGCAGCGGTGAACGTGCTGAAGGAGCCCATGGGGGAGTAGGAGAACCAGCCGCCGTCCGGGGGTGCCTCCTCGAGCGTGGGCAGGTGCCACAGCTCCTCCGCCATCCCGGCGGCCTCGACGGCTGCGGTCAGGTCGAGCGGTGTCGCGGTCTCGCCGATGTCCCGTCCTGGCCACGTGCAGTAGACGGTGACCGGACCGGCGCCGGGCAGCGGGTGCAGCCACAGGTGCCACCGCCACGTGAGCCCGCCTCCGCCTCCGCCCTGGGTCGTGAGGGCCGGACCGGGGGCCTGTCCTGACCCCCGGTAGTCGTTCGCCTCGGCGCGCGTGCCGTCCGGCCAGAGCAGCCCGAGCCGCAGGTCGCCGGCGAACGGCAGCTGCCGGTGCGGCCGCCGGGAGGCGAAGTGCAGGTCCTCGATCCCTCCGCCGTCGGGGGAGAGCCAGGCCCGCAGCTCCAGCGCCAGGCCGCGCGGGTAGGAGTCGCGCACGTCGAGGCGGACGACGGTGTGCTCGCTGCGGCCGATCACGACACCCGTCGCCACCGGTGCCGGCGTCCAGTGCTCCGGCTGGTTCTCGGGCACGTCGCGGTAGAACGGGCCCGGGCCGGGCACCGGCTCGGGCTCCACGGGGAGCTCGGCGAAGAAGGGCATCAGGACAGGCGCGCGGTGAAGGCGAGCATCCGCTCCCAGGCGTCGGCGCAGGCGTCCTCCCACTCGGCGAACGCGCGGTCGAAGAAGGAGTGCGGCGCACCGTCGTAGACGTACATCTCGTGATCGACCTCGCGCTCGGTGAGGCGCTCGTCGAGCGCCCGGAAGTCCTCGACCGGCGTCGCCTGGTCGGCACCGCCGACGAACAGCAGCAGGGGCTTGGCGAAGCGGTCCTCGACGTCCTCGACCATCGGCGGCCGGCCGTAGAAGCCCATCACGCCGGCGAGGTCGAGGTCGGACGCCGAGAGGCGCCACGAGTGGCTGCCGCCGAAGCAGAACCCGACGGTGAAGGTCGGACCCGCGTTGAGGCCGTTGACGTACGCCGCGGTCGCCGCGACGTCGGACTCCACGCCCTCGGGCGTCAGCGTGCCGATCTCGGCCTGCCAGTCGAAGCCCTCGGGACGCTGCGCCGCCCCCTGGGTGCGGCCGAAGTAGTCGAACGCCACCGCGTGGAAGCCGGCCTCGGCGAAGCGCACCGCGAGCGCCTCGTAGTAGGGGTGCAGGCCGCGGACGTCGGGGAGGATCACGATGTTGCGGCCGTTCGGGGTGGCGGGCACCGCCTCGTAGGCGGCGAAGGTGTTGCCGTCGGCACCGGTGAGGGTGAGCACGCCCTCGCGGGCGGCCTCCCCGACCTGCGGCGGGCTGGGCGGGCGCGAGTCGTCGTCATGGCACATGCCGACGTTCTACCTCACCGCTGCCCCCTCCGCCTGCCGTTGACATGTGTTCGCACGCGGCTCTACCGGCGCGTGGACACATATCAACGGGGTGGATCGGCGTGCCGTCGGGAGCGCGCACGTCGCTCGCAGCACGATGGGCAGCAACGAGCCCGAGGGGGTGCCATGGCCACGCTGACCGGTGACGACATCGACCGGATGACGTCGGCGCTGTTCATCGAGCGCGACCTGCGCAGCCGTTCGTCGACGAAGTTCTGGGTGCTCCTGCTGCTCGCCGGGATCATCGCGACCGCAGGCGTCGTCTCCGACTCCACCGCGACGGTCATCGGCGCGATGATCGTCGCGCCGCTCATGACGCCGATCCTCGGCGTCGGGCTCGGGCTGGTGCTCGCCGACCGCAGCCCGCTGATCCGCAGCATGCTGCTCGTGCTGCTCGGCGCGCTGCTCGTGATCGCGGTCGGCTACCTGATCTCGATGCTCGTGCACCCCGCCGACGACTACCTCGCCAACAGCCAGGTGCAGGCGCGCATCAACCCGCGCCTCATCGACCTGCTCGCCGCGCTCGCCACCGGCACGGTCGGCGCGTTCGCGCTCGTGCGCTCCGACATCTCCGACACGCTCCCCGGCGTGGCCATCGCGATCTCGCTCGTGCCGCCGCTGGCCGTCGTCGGCTGCCTGCTCGAGGTGCACCGCTACGACGACGCCGCGCACGCGTTCCTGCTCTTCGCCACCAACGTCGCGGCGATCATCGTCACCTGCACGATCGTGCTGCTGCTCTACCGCGTGCGCGACGCCGCGCAGCAGTCCGGCCACGCCGTGGGGCACCTCGCGGGCTGGAGCCTCGTCACCGTCGTCGCGATGTTGATCGTGGTGATGGTGCCGCTCACGATCGGCAGCATCAACGTGGCCAACGACCAGACCCTGATCCGCGAGGCGCGTCCGATCGCGGAGGGCTGGGCCCGGGCTGCCGGCTGGGACGTCACGCTCGTCGACGCGCAACGAGGCACCGTCGTCGTCACCGCGCTCGGCCCACCGCCCGAGGTCAAGGCCGAGGAGCTGCGCAAGGACCTCAACGCCGCCGGACTCTCCGACGCGAGCCTCGTGATCCGCCTCGTGGTCGGCGGCACGCGGGTCTGCCCCGCGAACGGCGAGACCTGCACGACCACCGCCCAGCCGTCCGCGACCTGATCCACGATCTGCCCACCTACTGGCCCTTTCCGGCGGTCTGGAAGGCCGGGAAAGGGCCAGTAGGTGGGCAGGAGCTGGCGGGTCAGCGCGGGGGTGGGACCTGCGGGTAGGGGTCCTTGGCGAGGCGCGCGTGCAGGTGCTCGTCGTGGCGCAGGCCGTCGCCGTAGACGAACGACTCGCGCGCGGTGCCCTCGTAGAGGTAGCCGCAGCGCGTCGCGAGCCGGCACGACGGCACGTTCTCGACGGCGTGGAACAGCTCGACGCGCGCGAGCCCGAGCTCCTCGAAGGCGTAGCGGGTCGCGACGTCGACGGCGGCGGCGCCGATGCCGCGCTCGCGCCCGTCGGCCGACATCCAGTAGCCGATCTCGCCGGTGCCGTGGGCGTCGTCGAGGTGGTGCACCGACACCGCGCCGATCACGTGGCCGTCGAGGTCGCGCACGACCCAGGACGCGTGGTCGGCGGCCCAGCTCGCGCGGTCGGCGATCCACAGCAGCGCGCGGTCGCGAGCCGGGGTGCCGGGCCGGATGACGCCGGGGTTCCACAGCGCGATGTCGCGGTCGACGAGGGCGCGCGCGACGTCGTCGGCGTCGGCAGCGACGCACCCGTCGAGGACGTAGGCCCCGGCCTCGAGGGCCACCGGGACGGTGGGGGGAGCGACCACGTCAGACCGCCGGGAGGATGCGGCCGACGACCTCGCCGAGGGTGAGCGTGCCGCCGTCGGACGCCGGGGCCTCGCCGCGGATCGTGACGACGTCGCCGTCCTCGAGGAACGCCACCTCGCCGAGGCCCTCGACGACGAGCGGCTCGCGGCCGCCCCAGGAGAGCTCGAGGAACGAGCCGCGCTGCCCGACGTCGGGGCCGCTGACGGTGCCGCTCGCGTAGAGGTCGCCGGGGCGCAGCGAGGCGCCGTTCACCGTCAGGTGCGCGAGCTGCTGGCCGGGGGTCCAGTACGTCGTCGCGAACGGAGGGCGCGAGACGACCGCCTGCGCGCCGCCACGCTCGAGCTCGAGCGCGAGCCGGAGGTCGAGCGACCACGGGTCGGGGTCGGCGAGGTAGGGGAGCGGGGCCGGATCCTGCGCCGGCGGGGCGAAGCGCGCCGACGCGAGCGCCTCGAGCGGCGTGACCCACGCGGACACGCTGGTGGCGAAGGACTTCGCGAGGAACGGCCCGAGCGGCTGGTACTCCCACGCCTGGATGTCGCGCGCCGACCAGTCGTTGACGAGGACGACGCCGAACACATGGTCGGCGAACGCCGACGCCGGCACCGGCGTACCGAGCTCGGAGCCGGCACCGACGACGAAGCCGACCTCGACCTCGACGTCGAGGCGGCGCGACGGGCCGAAGACGGGGGAGTCCTCGTGCGGCGGCTTGCGCTGGCCGTTCGGGCGCACGACGTCGGTGCCCGACACCACGACGGTGCCAGCGCGGCCGTGGTAGCCGATCGGCAGGTGCTTCCAGTTCGGCGTGAGCGCGTCGCCGTCGGGGCGGAAGATGCGGCCGACGTTCGTCGCGTGGTGCTCGGAGGAGTAGAAGTCGACGTAGTCGGCGACCGTCCACGGCAGCAGGCTGGTCGTGTCGGCGAGGTGGAGCATCGCCTCGTGAGCCATGAGCTCCTCGGCGGGATCGGTGACGATCTCCTGCAGCCGACGGCGTACGGCGGCCCACTCCGCAGGGCCGCGCGCGAGCAGGCCGTCGAGGCTGCCGGTGTCGAACACCTCGACCGCGTGCGGGACGACGCCGTCGAGCTTGCCCATGTCGTGCAGGCGGGCGAGCGACATCGCGTGGTCGCCGATGCGGACCGCGAGCTCGGGATGGCCGCCGGGCGTCGTGACGACGCCGTAGGGGAGGTGCGACGGACCGAAGCCGGACTCGGCGGCTCCTCGTACCCAGCTGCTCACGAGTCCTCATCCTCGAACATGCCGAGCTCGCGAAGCGCGGCGACCGGCTCGTCGATCGAGCACGAGCCGAACGACGTGAACCGGGCCCGGACCGCGCGCGGGTCGGCGTCGGCAAGGATGCCGAGCAGCGGTGCGGCGTCGCGCTCGGCGAGCACCGCGGCCACCTGCTCCGCGTCGCCGCCGCCGACCGCGACCGACGTCGCCGCGAGCGCGTTGAGGAAGCCGTGCTCCTCGAAGCCGGTCGCGGGGTCGGTGCGGCGGACCGGGTGGTGCAGCCCGGCGGTGAGCTTGAAGCGCGCGCCGAGCTCCACCGACGCGACGATGCGGTCGGCGAGCTCCTGCTCGCTGGGGTGAGCGGCCGCGGTCGCGCCGCCGGTGCGGAACTTCACGCGCTCCGCGCCGTCCTCGGCGATGGTCGCGAGCGCGTCGCGCCAGCCCGGGGCGCGCGGGATCTCGATCGCGGCCGGCAGCGCGAAGTCCAACGAGTCGAGGGTGACGGCGGCGCTCTCGCCGAGCGGGCCGTCGGCGGGCAGCGCGAGCTCGAGGCCGACGAGCTCCACGCGGTCGTCGTCGAGCAGGACGGCGCGCGCCTCGGCCGCCTCGACCAGACCGGTGTCGGCGACGAGCACGAGGTCGAGCGGGTCGGCGCCGCTGTCGGCGTCGAGCGCGTCGAGCAGCTCGGCCATCCGCGACACGGGCGCGAGGAACGGGCCGACCAGGACGCCGTGCCGCGAGCGCCGGTGGTCGCGGTGGGCGCGCACGGCGTCGGTCATGGCTGCGTCGCCGGGCGGGAACACCGCGGCGTCGTCGACGAGGCCGACGAGCAGGGCCAGCGACCGGTCCGGCGAGAGGCCGGCACGGGCCGCCGGCGGAGCCTCGGGGGTTGACACGGCGCTCACGCTAGCGCGACCCTCGTGCGTACAGAAAGTGGACGTGATACGCCGAATATCGGACGATGTGACGAGGTCTGCGATGCCGTTCTACCGGAGCGTCGGCCACGTCCCGCGCAAGCGCCACACCCAGCACCGCGGTCCCGACGGCGGCCTCTACGCCGAGGAGCTCGTCGGCATCGAGGGGTTCAGCCACGACTCCGCGCTGCTCTACCACCGGCACCTGCCGACCGCGATCGTCGCGGCCGAGGCGATCGCTCCCGCCGACCCGGGCCTCGAGCCCAACCTGCCCCTGCTCCCGGTGCACCTGCGCACCCATGCGCTCGCCACCGGCGCCGACGCCGTCACCGGCCGCGCCGTCCTGCTCGCCAACGCCGACGTCCGGCTCTCCTACGTCGCGGCCACCGCGCCGAGCCCGCTCTACCGCGACGCCGTCGGCGACCAGGTGCTCTACGTCGAGTCCGGTGCCGGCGTCGTCGAGACGGCGTACGGCCTCCTCACGGTGAGCGAGGGCGACTACCTCGTGCTCCCGACGTCGACCACCTACCGGGTGCTGCCCAGCGGCCCGGACCCGTTGCGGCTCTTCGTGATCGAGGCCTCGGGCCATATCGGTCCGCCGCGGCGCTACCTCTCGCCACGGGGCCAGCTCCTCGAGCACTCGCCCTACTGCGAGCGCGACGTCCGCGGCCCCGAGGGACCGCATCTCGCCGACGGCGAGGACGTCGACGTCCTGGTCCGCACCCGTCAGGGGCTCACGCGCTACACCTACGCGCACCACCCGTTCGACGTCGTCGGCTGGGACGGCTGCAACTACCCGTGGATCGTCAGCATCCACGACTTCGAGCCCATCACCGGTCGGCTGCACCAGCCGCCGCCGGTGCACCAGATGTTCGAGGGGCCGAGCTTCGTCGTGTGCTCCTTCGTGCCGCGGCTGTTCGACTACCACCCGCTGTCGATCCCCGCGCCGTACAACCACGCCAACGTCGACAGCGACGAGGTGCTCTTCTACTGCGGCGGCGACTTCATGAGCCGCAAGGGCGCCGGCATCGAGCAGGGCTCGATCACCCTGCACCCCGCCGGCTTCACCCACGGCCCCCAGCCGGGCAGCGTGGAGGCCTCGATCGGCGCGACGGCGACCGAGGAGCTGGCGGTCATGGTCGACACCTTCCGACCCCTCGACCTGTCGGCCGCGGCGCGTGGCGCGACGGTCGCGGACTATCCGTGGTCGTGGAGCGGTCGCAGCCGCTGACGCCGTCACGGAGGGTGACACAGCACCCGAAAACCGGACGATCCGGACACGATCCGCCCCCCCGGCTTCCACCTCCGGTCAAGCCTGAGGCAGGGTCGGACGAAGCACGGAGGACAGAGGCCACCCACGGACCGGGGAGACAGATGCGGCACGCGACCAGGCGGATCATCGTCGGACTCACGTCGGGAGCACTGGGCCTCGGCCTGCTGGCGGTGCCCGGAGCGGCGCCCGCCTCGGCGGCCACGGTGGCACCGCGGCCGATCGTCACCGGCTGGATCCCGTACTGGGACACCGCGCGCGGTGTCGCCTCGATCGTGGCCAACGCCGACCTCGTCGACGACGTCTCGCCGTTCTGGTACTCCGCCCGCGGCAACCACCCGTCGATCACCATCGCCTCGCAGATCGGCTCGACGACGGCGGCCAACGCCACGGCCCAGCTCCACGCCAAGGGCATCAAGGTCCTGCCGACGATCACCGACGGCTCGGGCCGCCTCGACATGTCCGCGCAGCTGTCGACCACCAGCGGCCGTGCCGCGATGGTGAGCCGGATCGTCGCGCTCGTCCGATCCGGCGGCTACGACGGCATCGACCTGGACTGGGAGGGCTTCGCGTTCAGCGACGGCCAGGCCTCGTGGACGACGACGCGGGTCCGTTGGATCGCCTTCATCAAGTCGCTGTCCGCGGCGCTGCACGCGCGCGGCAAGCTGCTCGCCGTCACCGCGCCCGCGGGCCTCGGCACCACGGGCGACTCCACCGGCTACTGGGTCTACGCCTGGGGCGCGATCGGCCCGTACGTCGACAAGCTGCGCATCATGGCCTACGACTACTCGGTGTCGAGGGCCGGTCCGATCGCGCCGTACAGCTGGATCGAGAAGGTCGTCGCGAAGGCCGTCACGCAGGTGAGCTCGCGCAAGATCCAGATCGGCATCGCTGCCTACGGGCGCGACTGGCGCACCGGCCTGACGGGCACCTGCCCGAACGTCGCCCCCGACGCCGCGACCTCGTCGTCGTTCTTCAGCAACCTGACCTGGGCCAAGAACCGCCACGAGTTCAGCGCGCGCGGCGCGGCGTCGTACGTCAGCACGCTGTTCCAGTCGCAGGCCGCCACGATCCCCGGCATCAGCCGGCCCACCGTCCCGGCGGCGACGTGGGACCCGGTCTTCAAGGAGAAGACGTTCTCCTACCAGCTCGCCTTCTCCGGCAAGTACCAGGCGCCCGGCGCCTCGGTCGTGCCCGTCGGCGGGTTCGTCGGTACGTCGACGATCGCGGTCTCGACCACCACGGGCCTCGCCGTCGGCGACAAGCTCACCGGCACCGGCATCGCCGCCGGCGCGACGCCTCCGGCCTCGGTGCCCGTCTCGCGCCCGAACACGCGAATCCGCGCGGCGCCCGGCGAGCGGTCGCCCACCAGGACCAGGGAGCCGAC